>CAMDPB010000163.1 GCA_945903885.1 Candidatus Finniella inopinata | reverse complement strand
CAATTCATTTGGCATTGATTCATTAATTGAACGACCTGCAAGAATCATTTGTGGGTCGTGCCCTAGAGATTTAGATGCTTGTGCTAGGTAATAAGGGTCAACACCGATACAATGGCCGCCTACAAGGCCTGGGGAGAACTTTAAGAAATTCCATTTGGTAGATGCTGCATCCAACACGTCATAGATGGAAATGTTCATCTTTGAAAAAATTAGTGAAATTTCATTCATGAAGGCAATATTGATATCACGTTGCGTATTTTCAATAACTTTAGCAGCCTCTGCAGCCTTGATGGTTTTAGCTATGAAAATGTTGTTGTTATTCATTTTTCCATAAATTTGTGCAATCTTTTGCGCAATATCTGGTGTTTGGGCGGCAACAACCTTAGTAATTTTTTCAACGGTATGAACCTTATCACCTGGGTTAATGCGCTCTGGAGAGTAGCCCAGATAAAAACCAACACCCGCTTTAAGACCAGATATTTTTTCCAAAATTGGTCCGCAAAAATCTTCAGTAACGCCTGGATAAACTGTGCTCTCAAAAACAACCACAGAACCTTTGGTGATAATTTCTCCAAGTGCGGTTGATGCTTTGCGTAATGGCTCAAGATCAGGAGTGTTATTCGCATCAACCGGTGTTGGCACCGTTACAATGAATACATCGCATCCAAACATGGAATTAGCATCTGTTG
Source organism: Candidatus Finniella inopinata (assembly GCA_945903885.1). Lineage (GTDB taxonomy): Bacteria > Pseudomonadota > Alphaproteobacteria > Paracaedibacterales > CAITNM01 > CAITNM01. Next base: position 2,325 of record CAMDPB010000163.1, on the reverse strand, counting down.
AAACTTGCAAGCTACTTTTCTTTAAAATTGCTTCTTCAATTTCTTTCGTGCGGTCATAACCTTCTTTGATTTCGCGAATACGGTGTTCTGAAACGTCATAACCAACAACTTTATAGCTTTTTGCCAAAGCAACTGCTAACGGTAAGCCTACGTACCCAAGTCCAATAACTGCAATTTTAGATTCCATAGTATTCCTTGTACCATTCAACAAAATTTTTCAGGCCTTCTTCTATGTTGGTTTTTGGCTCAAACCCAAAATCACGTCGGGTAGCAGTAATATCAGCAATAGTTTCCTTAACATCACCAGGTTGCATAGGCATTAAATTGCGCACACCTTTTTTGCCCAAATGTTGTTCTAGCACATCAATGAAATGCATTAACTCTGCTGATTGATCATTGCCAATATTGTACAAACTACAAGGAACATTACCTTTTGGAGGATGGTTTAGGCTACCTAAAATACCACTCACAATATCATCAATATAGGTGAAATTCCGGCGCATCTGACCGTTATTATAAACGGGGATTGGTTGATCGTTTAAAATAGCGTTTGCAAAAATAAAGGCAGCCATATCGGGCCTGCCCCATGGACCATAAACGGTAAAAAATCGTAATCCGGTGGAGGGAATTTTAAAAAGGTGAGCATAAGCATGAGTCATTAATTCACAGCATTTTTTGGTCGCGGCATATAAGGAAATTGGGCTGTCTGTGCGGTCATCCACACTAAATGGCATTTTTGTATTTGCTCCGTAAACTGATGACGTGCTTGCATAGACTAAGTGCTTTAACCCAGGCAATGCCTTGCTTAATTCCAAAATATTCAGGTGCCCTGTTACGTTACAGTCAGTGTATGCATGGGGATTTTCTATGGAGTACCTAACACCAGCTTGTGCGGCTAAATGAACAATATATTCAATTTTTGGGTGTTTTGCAGCCAAGTCAATGACGGATTTTTTGTCAACAATATCCAATTTATAGAAAATAAAATTATCAAAGGCCTGAAGTTGCTTTAGCCGAGCATGTTTTAAAATAGGATCATAATATTCGTTAAGGTTATCAATACCAACAACTTCCTTACCTTGTTTTAAAAGCGTGAGGGAGGTGTGAAAACCAATAAAACCGGCACATCCGGTGACTAATATCATTTAAAAACTTCTATTTTTTTATAAGCTACATATTGTCATGAAAGGTGCTCAGAATCAAGTTCAAAGCTTTTTGCATCACTGGCCTTAATGACATTTTAATTGAGGGATAGCATAATTATATAGAGCTTTTATGTTTGGTGTTTCATGAAATCAATTTTTACAATTTTAGCGGTTCTATTATTTTCTCTACCTTGAAGAGATGCAGACAACAAGGGATCTTTAGAGTTTGATCAAAATAATGGTGATAGTCAGGTGGGACGTCCCGGGTATTTTTATAGTAGTTGGCAAGAATTTAGTCATGTAGCAAGTAATTCCTTACTGTATTTGGGAACAGGGGGAATGGCGGCAGGTGCACTCTTGAGTTACACATCAGAAAGATACGCGAAGCCTTTCATTTTTGGATCCCTTGCGTGTTTGGCTGGAGGTGTTTTTTTTAAAGCTCTTGGGAGAACAGTAAGCAGTGTGTGGGGGATTAATAGATCGCAACTAGATAAGCACCAGAACCCGCCAATCAATCCACTGCCAGGTGGTTCTGTAACAGCTGAAATTCAGGCTGGTGGCGGAGACGTTGAATTAGCTAATGCAGCTAACCTTGGCTTAAGTGTATCTGATTTGGATGTAGTTCGTGCTCCTATAGTAGAAACTTCGGCAGAACGGCATAGTTTACTTTCTTCAGTTAAAGCATCTGCTCGTGATGCCAATCAAAATCAAAGAGATGATGACAATTATAGTGATCATAGTGATCATAGTGATCATAGTGCTGATTGGACTGAGGTAGAAGAGCCAGAAATATCTACTTCAAAGGGAGATGGCTATATTGGTAATGCTATAAAATATCTGACAAATGCACTTTCTTTTCCTTTGTGGGCCAGAAAGAAAAATACAGATTAACAAGTGCGCTTAAGTACCCAGCCCTTAATCTGTTGCTAACTTTGCGAAGGCGTCTTTAATACGAAGAATCTGTTTTTCGCGCTCTTCCACTGAATAAGCGCTTTCTACGCCGCAATACCAAACCGGGCGTGGCCATGCTCCATCATTTTCAAACCTTGCCACTACATGCACATGTATTTGTGGTACAGCGTTCCCAATGCTGGCTACATTCAATTGTTTAGGATTATACAGCTGACGCATAACAGTGCTAGCTAAGCAAATTTCTTTCATCAACAGTTGTTGGTCAGCT
>CAMDPB010000162.1 GCA_945903885.1 Candidatus Finniella inopinata | reverse complement strand
AAAAACATTAAATTAGCTCATCTGGGTGATACGTCAGTAATTGTTAATTTAACAGAAAAAATTTTAGTTCAGCACGTGTGGAAAAATGTTAAATTTCAAGATTCAATTATGGTTGATGATTCAGTGAGTTTTAAAAGAGCTGCTGCATTTTTTAATAAACATTACGATGTGCTTTTGATTTCAAGTTATAAGGGGCTAAAAGATAGCTTTGATACTGACGATGAAATTGCTTCCTATGAAACAATGAAGTGGGTGACTGAAAATACTACTATTCCTATTATTTCAACAATGGGCTATGCCATTGAAGAAGGAGCTGGTGCTGCTATTGTATCCTCTGCGTATGACCAAGGTATGTTAGCAATGCGTTCTGCTTTGGCAATGCTAAAAGTGCCGTCTTTTTTTCCAAATATAACCTCTAAGGTCTTATCTGTTTTTCTTAATGATGATCACATACGAGCCCGAAAGATTTTCATTCCCTCAATCTACAGGTCATTTGCAGCAGGAATACAAAAATTGTATGGGCATGATGCAGCTCAAGAGGGGGGGCTATGAAAATACTTCTTGCTTTAATTTTGATGTGCTGTTCTGTGGAAGGCAGAATTCAAATTCGCCAAACGGGGTCATCAACCGTATACCCCTTTGCAGTCAAGATAGCTCGGGAATTTTCAAGAAAAACAGTCCACATTTGCCCTTTTGTTGAAAGCACAGCTACAGGCAGTGGGTTTGCGGATTTTTCTCAATCTCATAACGGCTTCGGGTATGATATAATAAACGCTTCAAGACCAATTAACCCAAAAGAACTTGCAAAATGTAAAGAGTCCGGAATGGCTTCAATTTTAGAAGTTTGTATTGGTCATGACGGAATCGCATTTGCAGCTAAAAAAAACCTAACGGGTTTTAGTGCGCTGCGGTTAAAAGACATATTAACAGCGGTCGCAAAAAAAATTACTAATAATAATGGGGATATAGTTGATAATCCTTATCATCAATGGAATGAAATTAATCCCAACTTACCTAATTTGCCCATTCGTATTCTAATCCCTTCAAAATCTCATGGCTCACGAGATGCTTTTGAAGCGATGGTTATGCGTGGTAATGAAGTTAGAAGTGGGTCCGAGCTGCGAGAAATTAATGATTATGAAGCTGCTGATGGTCACCATCTACTGTTTGATTTTCTAGACAATAACCCAACTACATTGGCTTTTGTTGCGGCTAATTTGTTGGACGGTCACGCGGAAATTAAAGCAATGCAAATAGATGGTATGGAACCTACTTATTCAACCATTCAAAATGGTACTTATCCAATGGTGCGCAAGCTATTTATTTATGTTCGAGACAGTAAAACAGAGGGATTGCAAGACTATATTAATGAATGGCTAAGTCCTGCTGCTATTGGAGAAAATGGTTATCTTACCAAAATGGGACTCATTCCTCTTTTAGATGGGGTTCAAAAGCGCAGAAAACTTTGATTTTTTAGCTGGCACAATTTTTGCATAGTTTAAGCAAAAGGAAGTGTTATGAATAAGTTTTTAATAGCGTTGATTCTATGTTGTTTAGCTTTATCTGCAAATCCACAGTACAATTCATTTATAGCGATGCAAGAAAATGCTCATGGAATTCCGGCACATTTACTAAGAGCCGTATCTCATGCTGAATCTGGTCGCGCAATGAGCGGTTCTGTTAATGCTTGGCCTTGGACTATAAATGTTGAGGGCAAAGGCTACATATTTAAAACGAAACAAGAAGCTATAAATGCTGTTGAAAAATTCCAAAGAATAGGGGCTAAAAGTATTGATGTTGGTATTATGCAAATTAATCTACGTCACCATCCGCAGGCCTTTCGTAATCTTGAGGAAGCATTTGATCCGCAGCTAAATATTGCCTATGGAGCTAAATTTTTAAAGCAACTGTTTCTTCAGCATAAAAGCTGGAACTTGGCTGTTGGTCATTATCATTCTGCTACTCCTAAATTTCACAATGCATATAAGCAACGTGTTTTAAGTGGTTGGATGAAACTTTGTGGTAGCAATAAAAAAGACGGCCCTCGTTTAGAACAAACAGTTATGCAATTTGATGATATTTCTGATGTAGACGATGTGCCGAAAATAACAAGAAAAAGCACACCAAAGGATATTCGACCTTTTGCTAAGGTTAAGAAGGTTTATTATTCTTTAAACGGTAAGGAATCTTCTCATTCTATTAGCAATGAAAAGACTAGTTATGCGTTAGATAACGTATCTAGTAGGCAGTATTACTCTTTAGATTAAATTTTCTGTTGATTATTTGCACCAAAAAGTCTTATTATTTATAATAAATATACTTTTTAGTCAATTATGATTCTTACTCCTTACATATCGATAGCACATTCTTTTGTGCAACTTTTAGCTCCATTAGCAGAAGTTGTTATTCATGACATTGCAACCAATTCCATTTGCTTTATAGATGGTCATTTATCTAGCCGTAAAGTGGGTGATCCATCATTTTTAGATATTGATAATAAATGCCTAGAACAACAAATTGATCAAGTAGTTTACCCCAAGGTTAATTTTGACGGAAAGCTAATTAAATCAGTTTCATTACCCATTAAAGATAATGACTGCATCATTGCTGTCATGTGCCTTAACGTGGATGTGTCTGTTTTTTCTCAAATGCAACAGTTAGCACAAGCATTTTTGCTTCCTTCAACTAAACAACCAGATACGCTTTTTAAAAATGACTGGCAAGAAAAAGTTCACCAATCACTGTATCAGTGGCTAAGTGAACATCATCTAAAAATTGAATCCCTAACCAATGCACAAAAAAAAAGAGTTGTTCAGGAAATGTACGCTCAAGGAGCATTTCATGAAAAAAGAGCAGCTGACTATATTGCTAGTATTTTGGGGTTAAGTCGTGCTTCCGTGTTTAATTATTTAAGAGAATTAAGGAAAAAAAGTGTTTAAAAAATTTAAGTTAGAAGAATATTTAGCAAAGTACGAATTTAGTGCTCCATACATAATGTGCAGTTCTGACCCTCAAACGATGC
>CAMDPB010000161.1 GCA_945903885.1 Candidatus Finniella inopinata | reverse complement strand
GTGCTGCTGCTGATACTTGGTATCTTATCTTTCGAAAGGGAACTGTTAATTTAAAAGCAAATGATGGAAGTGAAGAAATAAAAGATCAGTTTTTTGAGCTGCCAGTGAGCGAGCTGATGTATACTGTTGTTGATGGTAGAAAAAGCAAGCATGGACACTTTGGTGAACCATTTGAGCAGATATCAAAATGGAAGAAGAAGAAGTTTTTCAAGTGTTGGGAATGTGAAGGTACGGAGTTGCTAGCAAGAGTGTTGAGGCGGGATGCAGGTACAGAAGTGGAAACTATTGTTAGAGAATCGATAGTTGGACTTCGTCATGATAGAAAACATTACATTCGAGATTTTACAAACCCGGGTGAACAGGATTATGAAACTGGAAAAATAACTCCTGCTCCTGAAGGAGTCGGAGACGTAAATAGGCAAGTGCTTGAAAATACATTTAAAGGACTTGGGGCAAAATTGGGTATTTAGTCTTTTTATTCTAAACTCTTCGTTAACCTTTGCATCGTATCCTAATAGTATAAGGGATTACGCTGCAAAGGTTCTCATGGCTGACTTCGAAGATGCCTGGGGCGGTTACCGCCTAACAACTGCTGAAATTATTTATCATATGCCAGATCATCCATCACTACTGCAAACCTACGTTTGGCAAGAATTTGATTTGGCGCCGCAATATCCACGTTTACAAGAATTTATAGCGTTTTGGCTGAAAGAAATAGAAGGAAAACTTCACTCTGTTAAGGTTGGTGTTGGTGGGCCGTTAATGCCAAATAAAGTTGAATCACCTGAATTTACGTTTTCTTTGCACTAAATTTTTAAGGTAACGTTATCCCAAAACCTTTCCAGAGTTGCAGCTAGTATTACTGGTGTTTCCTCCATAGGGTAGTGACCCGAAGGTAGGCATACTAATTGAGCTTTTTTAAAATCTTGGCATATGGTTTGTTGTAACCGTTGGGCGCTATGGGCGGGAGCGTCGTAATCGCCGCAAACAACTAGCATAGGAATATCAAGTCCTTTTACTTGGTCTGAAACATCCGTTTCGCAAAACATATGCAAATAAGCAGCGCGTGCCTGTGGGCTAGAACAGCTAAACCAATGCAGGGCTTTTCGCTCGGCAAACCAATCATGATAGCGATTTTGAGTCATAAAGTTCACAATTGCCTTGCCGTTCACCATGTCTCCTTTTGTTACAGCCTCTAAGTGTTCCATCACATCATCAGGGACTGGGTTTCCACATGCAGGTACAGGACAAATAGCAGCAATGCTTTTAATTCTTCCTGGGGCTTCAATGGGTATGTACTGAACAATTTGTCCGCTCATTGAATGACCAACTAAATGAAATTGTTCAATATTTAGCTTATCTGCAATAGTAATAACGTCTTTTGATGCCTCTTCTAAGGTGCAGCTGCCATATATGCCTTTTGATCTGCCATATCCGCGTAAATCAAGAAATACAAATTTATAAAATCCAGTGTTCAAATAAGGCCGAAAATTATCGTATGAGCTTTGATCACTAAACCAATCATGAAGAAAGAAAATTGTTTCTGGCCCATTACCAAGAGTTGTGTAACCAAGCGTTTGTTGCATATTGACTGTCTGAATTTATCTGTTGTTCTCAAGTTTAGAGGGTTTTGTTAGTCTTGTCAGTGCGCCCTAGAGTAAGAGCTTTCTAGTTTTTTTAGTACGAGCAGCATGTAAGCATCAATTGGCGCGTTGGTCAAAAACCGTTTGGCAAATTCTTTTCCTTTGCTGCCAATTTTTTCAGCTATTTCTGGGTTGTTCTCTAGTTTATGAAATTCGGTATCTAAATTGCTAAAGTCTTGATTAATGACAACATGAGTTTCTTGATTTTTCATTAGTCGATAAAAATATTGTTCGCACTGAGCATTTAAAAAAAGTACTGAACCAGTAGCCATAATATATGGGACTCTGCTCCATGCAGCTCCTATACCATCACAAGATAGTAAGTATTTATTTTTAGCATGTTCAACAAAATCAACAGGATCACATTTTAGATGGGAAAATTTTTCCAAGATGTATTTTTTGTATTCTTCATCTTCCTTTTTTTCATCAGTGAAAGTAGAGATGTTTGTGACCTTATAATCAAGATAAGGAAATGCCCTAAGCATTTGTAAAAGATTCTGTCTGGCATTAGCTGCCATGTTTTTCATGGTGTATGGTAGCTTGGGGCCAGTCAAACCTGCTCTGAAATATACTTTCGGCTGTCTTTGATAAAATGGTTTGATTTTTTTTGAACCAAACAGATCTTGCATTTTTGCAGAAAAATCATCACGTCGTATCCACCCGTCAGGGATTAACACTGCGTTTTTGGTCCAAGGCAAGTCAGGGTGATTGCAACCAATTAATAATGGGCATTCTGCCAATAATTCATTTAGTTTGTCTAATATTTTAGGTTTTAAATTCCAAGTTATAATGTATGGTTCTTGAACTAAGTAAAAAAACTCAAAATCCGAATTTGGAACGTAATTTTTCTCTAACCACCGCAATAGATTTTTTGCATCACTAATTAAAGCAAGGGTATTGCTGGGGTTATCTCCTAGTTCTTTGCACGACCACCTTCCTGAGTGGTTAATGAATTTTGGTTTTTTGAAGGAATATTGAAAGACGGGAAATTTATTTTTTTTATAAAAATGTCTGTAGTAGAAAATCTTAAATTTTGTAATTGAGTCTTGAGAAATTTTCCCCTTTAAGAACTGTGAGTGAGCATTCGAGCATTCATCAAGAATTTTAAGAGTGCTAGCATCTACTAAGGACGTGAGTTCAATAGGGTGTATTCGCTTTGCTTCATAACACGACCCATCCAAAAGCAATATAATATCTGTTTTAAAAAACAGTATGCCTGCCAACATAAAAATTGCAATGGAAAGGATTTTCAAGATCATTTTTATTAAGTTTGTGTGTTGTTTGGTAACTAGAATAACGTTTTTAATGAAAAATAAAAGAGTTTCAACATGAGTTAAAAAAAACTTAAGGAATTATGAACAAAGATGTTGACGTTGGAGAGGTGAGTGAGTATATTCACAAATACGACGCACAGGTGTCGAACGATATTTGAAAAGTAAAAAAGAAAATTTGTGAAAGGTAAGAGAGTCGGTGGGACGAATA
>CAMDPB010000160.1 GCA_945903885.1 Candidatus Finniella inopinata | reverse complement strand
TGATGACGTAAACAAACACGCTCCAATTACGCAGGAAGAACAAGTGACAGCTGCTGCGTTAACAGCATCCGCGCCACTACCTTTATCGAATTCAATGGTAATATCTGATAAAAAAACAGCCAATATTATTCCTGACATTAATAACATTGCACCTGAAAAGTTTCTACAGTAACTCCGGCAGGATAAAAAAAACCATCCAAGGAACACGCCCTAGTATTTAGGGCGTGTTTTTTTATTTTATAGAATGCAAGCGTTTCAACCACCCCTCTCTGTCAATGTGTAGCCATAAAGCAAGCTTTTATTTACGACAAGAAGCTACTGAAGCTAGTAATGCGACTCCAACGGCAATAGTCATAACCAAAGCAACCCTTGCAGAATTACCGTTATAAAAACAACCCATTATCCAAGTAGCAAGAGCCACAATAACTGCACGCTTTGACATAACAAGAGAAATAGCGCTTCCCCTAAGATCAGGAAAAATCTCAAGAGATGCGGTAAAAATAGGTGGATAAAACAATGCAAAACCTATAGCGAATATGCTAACAGTTAAAGTGGTAAGGAGCGCACTCGGACACACAATACTTACCAATAAAAATGCTAACGCTCCTATAATGCTTAGGCTAATTCCAAACCTCACACATATTGAACTTCCTGCATGTTTTAAACATGTGCCTGAAAATAAACTGACCAAGGCAAAAACAGCCACAACAAAAGCTTGATGTAGGGCATAGAGATGCATAGATAATTTAAAAGTTTGCATATACACAAATGAAGCACTAGTGATAAAAATTAAGTAAGCTGCATACAGTAAACTTGGCGCAATGCTTTTTTGTAAAAAAGTTTTATTTTTTAATAATTTTTTTGCGTCGTTGAATAGTCCTTTCAAATAAAATGGTTTTTTGACAGATAAGGTTTCAGGCAATGCCAAAACCAGCAAGACCCACGAAACTACACAAATAAACGCTACGGTTGCATAGCTTCCTTGCCATCCAAAAGCCTCGTTTAAATAACTACCAACAATAGGAGATGAAGCCATAAGGCAGGTGAGGACACAATTCATTAGCCCTATAAGTTGAGTGGATTTATTACCTTTGCAGGTATCAGCAATCATAGCAAAAACGACAACTGCTGAAGTGGCAGCACCCAAGCCTTGGATAAACCGAGCTAACAGCAATGTAGTAATTGTGGGAGCCCATACGCACCCTATAGCCCCTATCATTAAAATTGCATTGCCAATGATCATAATCGGACGCCTACCATAAGCGTCAGCCAATGGGCCAATAATCAAAGCACTTATGAAGAACCCTAAGAAGTTAATGCTAACTGTGTGCTGAGCTAAAGATTCAGATGTATTGAAATGTGCAACCAAATTAGGAAAGCTAGGGACTGAAATGTCGACCTCAATGCAGCAAGCAATTAGCGCGATGATATACAAAATTAGATGCATAAATTTTTTCATAAAAGTCCCTTTTTTATGTGAAACACAAAATGTTGTTCTTAAACTTAATGCGGCAAGAAAAATTGCTGTTCTCAACCAAAATATATGATTTTGCAATAGGCTCGATGCACAATATATAGATATAAACGTTTCTGGATAGGGATTATTAGATGGATTTTTGGCTTACTCAATAATTCCTGTTGAGACTTAACTAATGAGTACGATTTAGATAATACCCCAAAAAATCAAAAATATAAACAGCTTCTTATAAGGCAGCTTGAAAACTTGAAAATCAGACAATTGATTCATAAGCAAAACCTTTTATACTGATTCTAACGTGAAAGAAGTGAAAATTTTGATGAAAAAAGTTTTGCAAAAATGTGCCCCTGCCTTTTCTTTAATAGAAATGTCAATTGTATTAGTAGTAATTGGGATTATAGCTGGAGCTGTTTTCAAAGGTCAGGAACTTTTAGAGAGTGCTAAGCTTCGCTCAATCGTTCAAGATTTTCAGCATTACTCGTTGTCAGTAGGCATGTACCAAGAAACCTATCAAGCACTTCCAGGCGATGATCCGAAAGCATCCCTACATTTTGCAGGTACTGAATCAGGTGATGGCAACGGGCAAATTACAGGAAAAGAGCCAGGCTTATTTTGGCAACACTTGAGCAAAGCTTCTATTATTAATACTGATACAGCACCAACCTCAAAACTTGGTGGGCGTTACACTGTTGTTTTCCAACCATCAGCAGAAATGCCAGGACACTGGTTTATGCTATCTAAGGAAGGTGAAACAGGATTACTTACACCGAAACAAGCACAAGCCTTAAAAAATAAAATTGATCAAGGAAGTAATTCAACAAACCCAAGTCAAGGACAATTGATTATTAGAGATGCCTCAGGAGTATCAGGAAAATGTGTGAGTAATGGGCATTTAAATTTAGCAACGACAACATCTGATTGTGTTGCCTACTATAAGTTTTAGCCGAATGCACGGTTGGTTAATTCTTAACAAATCAGAAGGTATGACATCTACTCAAGCAGGGGGCGCTGTAAAACGTATATTTGGTCAAAAGAAAATTGGTCATGCAGGAACTTTGGATCCTTTTGCTTGCGGGGTGCTGCCCTTAGCATTAGGGGAAGCCACAAAAACCATGCCATTTTTAATGAACAGGCCTAAATCTTATAAATTCACTCTTTTTTTTGGCACCCAAACAACAACTGGTGATACGGAAGGTAAAGTAATTGCCACATCAGCGCACAGACCCACAATGCACGATATAAAGTCAGCTTTAAGTATATTTAGAGGATCAATACAACAAACGCCTTCAATTTATTCAGCAATAAAAATTAAAGGAAAGCCAGCCTACGCAAGAGCACGAGCCGGTGAAGATATCGATATGCCTTCACGGCAAGTTGAAATTTATGAGCTTACTTTGGAAAACTATGACGGAGAAAATGCTACCATTAATGTGCGCTGCGGCACTGGCACTTATGTTCGGTCATTAGGTCGTGACCTTGCACTGCATCTTGGGACAGTTGGCCATTTAGTAATGTTACAACGTACTTGTGTGGGCACTTTTAATTTAGACAGTGCGATTTCACTGGAAAATATAAAAAAAATAAGCGATAATTCCCTGGCTTGCGTTTTGTTGCCGATTAGGTCTGTTCTGGACGACATCCCGGCAGTATCTGTATCGCTTCAAAAGGCCGTTAAGATTCGGCATGGTCAAGCAGTTGAAA
>CAMDPB010000159.1 GCA_945903885.1 Candidatus Finniella inopinata | reverse complement strand
AGCCATAGCCCAATGTTGGCAATTACAGCTTCCGGTGGTGCGCGTATGCAAGAAGGTATTTTGTCATTAATGCAAATGCCAAGAACCACAATTGCTGTACAGATGGTCAAAGAAGCAGGGTTACCTTACCTTACATTGTTGACTGACCCTACAACTGGCGGTGTTAGTGCATCTTTCGCGATGCTTGGTGATATAAGCCTTGCTGAACCAGGAGCGATTATTGGTTTTACTGGTGCACGTGTTATTGAAGAAACAATTCGTCAGAAATTACCAGAAGGTTTCCAGCGTTCAGAATACCTGCGTGATCATGGGATGCTTGATATAGTAGTTAAGCGAAAAGATATTACTGATACATTAGGTAAAATTCTACAACATTTGTGTGGAAAATTAAGCTTAGTGCGTTAGCAGAGAATGGCGTGAGCTAAGTCAAACCGCAGTGTAACAGCTGCGGTTTTTTTTGTGTGTTTATAAATTAGAAAAAACTTGCTGTAATTTCTCCACGGCCTCCGTTGGCAGAGGTGCGCTTGTGCTTATAGTAACGGTTGAACCTGTAGGTATTTTCAGCAAAAGCAATTCAAGCATTGAAAGAGTCTTTAAGGTGGTCTGACCAAAGGTTATATGAACGGGTTCAAGAGGCTTTAGAATTTCAATAATTTTTGCACACGGTCTCGCATGCAACCCCTCTGGAACACCTACCTCAAAAGAATAATTCGTCATGCGTTAATAGCTTGCGCGGGGGATAAAAGTGTAGATGCGATTTGAATATATTTGCGCCCTGCATCAAATGCTTTTTGCGCCGCTTCTGGAAGTACTGTATTTTTTCTGTTTTCCACAAATTTAATAAACATCGGCAAATTCACACCGGCAATTACTTCAATGGGTTTAACGCCTAAGGCAGACATTGCTAAGTTAGATGGGGTTCCCCCAAACATGTCGGTTAAAATTACCACTCCTCTGCCTGTGTTCAGCTGATCTATCGCTTTGTATAACTCTTTACGCTTTATTTCAGCGTCATCATTTGGGTGAAAAGCAATGCACAGAATATGTTCTTGTGGTCCCATTATACCTTCAAGAGTTTCAACAAGCGCATGTCCCAAGGGGCCATGGGTGAGAAGTAATATACCAATCATAATTTATCTGTCCTTAAGTCCCGGTGTTCAACGATACAATCATAGTTCAATTTTTTAAGAATGTTATGAAAAAATTCAGTTATAAACACGCTGCGGTGTTGGCCACCGGTGCATCCAAACGCAATTGTTAAGTAGAACCGGCCCTGTTCCTTGTATCCGTAGATGGCTCCCATTAAAAATTCTTTAAAATGATGTTCGACTATCATCCAGCGTGAGTCTTGTTTTATGTAGTCTTGGACCTTTTTATCTTTGCCGCATAGTGGGCGTAATTGGGTGTCATAGAACGGGTTGCTTAAGAAGCGCACATCAATTACCAGATCAGCAATTTGCGGGGTGCCTTTCTTATAGGAAAAGGAAAGTAGCTGAATTTTGAGGTCTTGTTCTTGATTTTCTGAAAAATAGTGCTGCAAAATTTTGCGAAGGTGACGAACTGTAAGGTCGGTGGTGTTTAGTTGCATTTCTGCAATTTTTTGCAAGGGTGCAAGCTGTGCTTTTTCTAGGGCAATGGCTTCTTGTAGATGTAGTGCCTCAACCGGATGAGGGCGCCGTGATTCATTGTAGCGTTGTTGAATTTGTTCTTCACTGCATTCTAAATAGATAATACGTAATTCAATGGCTGGGTTTGCTCGCAGGTCTTTGATAAGTGATTCAACCTGTGGAGCGGTAAAATCAATTGATCTTAAACCAACAACAACTGGTGCACTTGATGCTGGATTTTTTAAGAGATGATCCACAAGGGCTGGCATCATTAGTAAGGGTAGGTTATCAATTGCTTGATATCCCTGGTCCTCGAAAGCCTTTAAAGCTGTTGTTCTGCCAGCCCCTGAAAGGCCTGTAATCACTACCAGTGGTAATGCCATTGCTTACCGTAACTAAAGGTCATATGTTCAGTATAGAGAATTTAATTTACTTATGGCTATGCGTTGGGTGTTTTTTTTATTAATGGTTCCAGTGCTTTTGGCAAGCGACAAAGTGAAGGTCAAAAACTTAGAATTAAAAATTCTAAATGGCCCTAGAAATGGTGCGGGTTATGTAAGCATTTATAATGGTAATGCCTTTGCTGTGACTTTGCATAAGGTTGAAGTACAGCCAGAGGTTTTTGACCGGGTTGAATTGCATGATCATGTTCCCCGGAAAGATGAAAACGGCACCGAATACATGGAAATGATAGAAATTCCTGAAATGGAGATTGCGCCGGGTAGTACGCTTTTTTTACAACGCGGCGGAAAACACCTGATGTTGATGGGCATTAAACCAAACTTGTGTGGCTTTAAGAAATTGAGGTTTGAGTTCCTTTTTAGAGCTGGAAAAGACAGCTTTCAGCAAAAGGTTGTTATTGATGTTCCGAAAAATAAAAGGTGTGAATAACTGCCCAGGATCCTTTTACCATTTATAAACCTTCTTTCTTCAAACTTTCTTTAGGCAGGTATTCTTCTGCGTGATTTTCTAAAGGAGTTTAAAATATGAAGTTACTAAAAAGCTTAGCATTACTACTGTGTATGCAAATAACTATGGTTTTTGGGATGGAAGGCATTGCGATTCAAGAAATTGAGGTGGATCCAGAAGCAAGGATTTCTGTAGGGGTAAGTACGACTGCTTTTGCTTCTATGGAGCCGCTGGGCAAAGCAATCGATGAAATAGAAAGAGGTGTGCCTGTTATAATAGGGCGTGTTATTACACCAGATGGAAGGGTAGCAAATATTGTAAAGTGTTACACAAAGAGTGATATTTTGGCGGGCTTAGAAAATATAAATGCACGCACAAGCGCTCTGCTTGGGTTGTTAGGAGCAGAAGAGCCTGACATCTCGCACATAATGAGTGTGTTATCAACAATTGCTGGGGATGACATTCTTACCTTGAAACGGCATCTTTTGCCTGTTGTCTTTGAGCTATATGACCCTGAGCCTGTTCAGATGGTTGCTAGTAATGTTAGAACTTCAGAAGACAAGCTTCCACGTATTGAAAAGCTTGGTGAAGAAGACCTTTAGAGTATGGCTAGCAGTAATTACTCCGCCCGCCATACCTATAAAATTTTAGTAAAATTTTATA
>CAMDPB010000158.1 GCA_945903885.1 Candidatus Finniella inopinata | reverse complement strand
ATGCACTTGGTAAAGTTTTAGAAGAGATAGAAATTGCTTTTGGTGGAGATAGCTTTTGGCATGCACGCTTTCAAGAGGTTAAGGGAATCACTCAACTTGTTCGCCAGTGCTTAGACGGCAAAGATGTTTATTTTGACAGAACCAAACCTATTATTTTGTGCGCTAAGACCATCTCTCCTGTTGAAATGATGCAATTTGACCAAGCAAATTTGGTGGCCATGATTGTGGAAGATAATAGCTTTTTATCTCATGGAATGATTATTGCGCGATCCAGAGGGATTCCTGTTGTAGGCGGCGTAATTGAATTAAAAAAATTTATTAATAACCAAGATGAGTTACTTGTTGATGGTGATTTAGGACGTATATATGTGCGCCCCCTTAGTACAGTAATTGCAAATTATGACACATCTAAAAGACCACAGTTTAGCAAACCTTCTGACTCAACAAACAACGGCACTATTATTTCACGAGACGGAACACCTGTACATTTACTTATCAATGCAAATTTGAGCGAAGACTTAGAATGTCTTGAACGCTCTACAATCAAAGGAGTTGGGTTATACAGGACAGAAATTCCATTTATGATGAGTGAGCGGTGGCCTGATGTGGAAACACAAACTAGGCTGTACTTGCAAGTCATGAATAAGGCCAAAAAAAAATCTGTTGTTTTTCGAGCGCTTGACGTTGGAGGAGATAAAACATTTCAATCGCTTCACAAAAGTTTTAAAAATACTCAAAAAGGATGGAGAAACTCAAGATTTACTTTGCAAAGACCGTCGCTGATACGTCTACAATTACGGGCAATGATTCGGGCCCGTGCAAGCTGTGATTATCCAGATTTGCCATTGCACATAATGTTTCCGATGATTAGTGAAGCGCAGGAAATGCGCTTTGTGCGAGCTCTCATACAAAAAGAGTTAGATCGCGAAAAAAATTTAGGACATGAAGTACCTAAAATTATCCGTATTGGGGCAATGATTGAAGTGCCATCAGTTCTCTTTCAGCTCAATCAGTTTTTAGATTTAGTTGATTTTATTTCCATTGGAAGTAATGATTTATTTCAATTTTTTTACGCCATTGATCGAGCCGATGCGGTTATGAGTCGACGTTATGATTTTCTTTCCAAGGCTTTTATGCAAATGTTAAAAACGATTATAGACCAGGCCAATGCAAAGAACGTTAGTGTAAGCCTGTGCGGTGAAATGGCAAGCCGACCTCTGGAAGCAATGGCTTTGCTAGGAATAGGGTTGCGCCATTTTTCAATAAATCCTAATTCCGTTGAAGCTATTGAAAATATGGTGCAAAGCTTAGATATTTGGTCTATTCAAGACTGCATGAGCGATTGTTTGAGCGATACTCCTTTTGCTTATAAAGCTGCTCATCTAAGCATTAGGCAGCGGGTGATGGAACTGGCTCAGATCCAGCAGACTCAACTTTCTTAAGACTATATTTATTTTCTTTGGTATCTTCATGAGTAATTGCTATCCGTGCAGTTGCCATAAGCTTATTGAGTAGTCGACCAGCCTGTCTTGAAAATTCTCTTTGTTCAAGGCCTTCTTTAATTTCTGCTTTTGTAGGTAATAAGTCTTTCTCAGGATTTTCAACAGAACAAACCATGTACAAGCTTGCACCTTTCTCATCTTGAATTGGTCCTGCAACTTGATTAACTCCAACTTTATCCAGAATAACTTGCAAAGGTTCCGGAAAAGTCGTCATTGGTTGTTTTTCTATTATTTCTGTTTGTCCATTTGCATCTTCTCCTACTTGCTGAAACTCTTTACATCCTCGTGCATTTTTTAGATGAGCAACTACAGCTTCTAATATCATCATATTTTCTTCATTCATTTCTTCTGGAAGTTGAATTCCTACCTTAGCCACTGAAATTTTTCGGCTGCGAAATGATCCTTGCCCAGCCAATTTCTTATCCAGAAGTTTAACAATTTTATAAGTATTCTGAGTTTCAATAGGCCTTGTTACATCACCTACTGATGAATTTTGAACAATTTTAGCCACTTCATCATCCATTTGACGAATAGTTCTCCAACCAACATAACCACTTTGTGCACCAAATTGCTGAGCAACCAAACGGAAGTTCGTCATTGGCTTATTCACCTGTGCATACAAACGATCAGCATCTTGCTTACTTTTCGCACGATTTTTTTCGTCTATTAGCAAAACAATCTCAACCAATTCATATTGATCTGTTTCCAATGTGCGCTTAACTTTTTCTAACTCTTTTTCAACATCACTATTCGTAACACGCACCTGATTCCCAAACAAAGCACGAATAAATCTAGACCAAATAACCTGTGCATGCATTCTACTTCTAAGAGTTTCAATTTTTATTCCCATAGCTTTAAAGCGTTCTTTCATTTGCTCTATGGTCATACCATTTTCTTGAGCAAGATTTTCTAACGATTTATCTATTTCTTTTTCCGAGATTTTAATCTCTGCTTCTTTTGCTGAGGATTCTTGCAATTTTTCAACGATTAAATTTTGTAATACCTGATGCCGCATTGCATTTTTTGACTCTTTAGTATTTGGCATGTTAAGAGTGGCCAGTGCGAAATCTAAACGCAACTCAAGCTCACGCTCAGTAATGGCATGCTGATTCACTACAGCCGCAATCAAGGCTTGATCAGATTTTATACTTGAATATGCAGGACAAAACGACAAATTCAAAAAGAACACTAGAGGGATAAATGCAAACATGCCTAGAAAAAGCCAAAAATTAATTGTACATATATATATATGTTTATCACGTCGTCATATATTTTAAAACGTCTTTGCGCGTCAATCGGTGTTTTAGCTACAATTTTGGTTGTATTGCTTTGGTTGACGCAGTCATTAAAGTTCATTGAAGTAATCGTACATCACAACGTCTCTTTACAAGGCTATTTCTCATTAATTGTATATTTACTGCCTGATATGTTTGTAAAGGTAGCTCCTGTTTGTACGTTGATTGGGGCACTAATAGCATTTGGAAAGTTAACCCTTGATAATGAATTACAAGTTATGCAGGCCCTGGGAAAAAGCCCATGGCAAATTCTACATCCTGGAATAGCTTTGTCTGGAACATTAACGCTAACATTACTTTTTTTAAATATTTTCACTATTCCAAATGCCTATAGAGCATTCCGCGCCCAAGAATTTCAGCTTCGCAACCAATTTTCTTCATCAATCGTGAGAGATGGGTCTTTCAACGTT
>CAMDPB010000157.1 GCA_945903885.1 Candidatus Finniella inopinata | reverse complement strand
GGTGATGAAATGAAAATTCATGTAGCAAATAAAAAAGGGGTATTAGTATTTGAAGCCGGTTCTACAGTTGGTGGTATTGTTTTTGATGAAGATCTGGGCCTTTCCCGTTCAATGTCAAGAAAACAACTGCTTAGTGCTCTTTTAGCTTATAGAAGGTAATTAATCAGCTTGAGGTTATTGTCTCGAAGTATTTTTTCAACAATTGGTAATTAAGGGTATGGCCAGGATTACAGGCCTCGTAGTGGCCAATTAATACATACTCTGCTAGTGCCATATCGCCGATGGCATCTAGTAATTTATGACGAACAAGCTCGTCGTTATACCGCAAACCATCTTTATTCATGACAGCACCTTTGTGGATAACAACGGTGTTGTCTAGAGATGCGCCTTTAGCAAGCCCGGCTGCCCATAATTTTTGAGCATCTTCATAGAAACCAAATGTTCTTGCTCTAGAAATGAGTGTACTGAAATCATCCTCATGATATGAAAACTGTTGAAATTGCTCTTGTGTTAAACCTTCATACCTGTCAGTTGGGATAAATTTTACACTGAATAGGTTGGTATTATGAGGGCTTAATTGAGCCCATCCGTTCTCATTTTCAACTCTTACTGTTTCGGAAATTTTTAGACTATGTCGTCGTTTTGCCTGTCGGATAATATTTGTTTCTAAAATACCTTTGCAAAATTCTTCCGAGCAACCATCCATAATCGGTACTTCAGGGCCATCAATAGTTATGAGTGCATTTGTAATTCCTGTTCCGTAAAGAGCAGCTATAATGTGTTCAACAGTTGCCACTGATATTCCAGATGCATTTGTGATCGTCGTGCACATATTTGTGGTGCTCACCATTTGCCAATTAGCTCGAATGCGGTTTGGTTGATCTTCAATGTCTGTACGTTCAAAAATGATTCCGTGGTCAACTGCTGCAGGGTGTACAATCATGCAAACAGCTTTTCCTGAATGCACACCAACACCATGAAAAATGACAGGATTTGATACTGTATGTTGATTAATAAAATCCTGAGATGGAAGTTTATTCCCGGCATGCGGATGTATGTTCATCACTTTTGACAAAGTATTAGAAGTATTATCGACTATAGAATACATTATATCTCCACTAGTGTATGATGCCTCAAACGCGGAATAGATTTCAAATGAAGATATATTACTAAATTTTACCTTTTTGAGAATTTATGGCGCAAAATTTCCCAAAATTTGCTAGATTTACAGACGATGATTGATATAATTTTTAATTTAAACTCTATTGTTGAAGCGGCAAAACAAATTGCTTTCAAACTAACGCCTGGTTTGCCTTTCTTGTTATATGGTGAAATGGGGGCTGGTAAAACTACATTAACAAAACATATAGTGTCGGCCTTAGGATGTGTGGAAGAAGTCACAAGCCCAACTTTTACCATTATGCAATCATACTTAACAAACACCGGCACACTATGGCACGTTGATTTGTATCGCCTAGATGACATGCATCACATTGATGAACTTGGTCTTGATGAGTTAAGCATGCACGACATGATGATTGTTGAATGGCCAGAACGCTTGGGCCATAAAATATTTTCTCAATACTTGAAGGGAACATTAGCCATTCAATCTGATGACAGTAGGAAGCTTATTTTGGAGACTATAAAATGAACCAACGTATTCCTCATTTTTGGGGGCAGTATGGCCACTTTCATAAGCAATTTCTTACTGCTGATTTTTCACCTCGTAAATACTTTCGATGGCAAAAAGGGGATCTGTCATTAGTACTGATGGATTGTCCAGATTTAAATTCTTTAAAATCATTTATAGACGTGGGGCAATACATAACGTCACAAGGATTAAGCACGCCAGAAATTATAGAAGCAGACACAGTGAGCGGTTATCTTCTTTTAGAAGATTTTGGCGACGCAACTTTTACAAAGGTATTGCAAGATAGTCTTGGTCGCGAGCACTATATTTATAAATCTGCAGTTGATGTTCTTGTTCATCTACAAGAACGAACTGATGCTCCATTACCTTTTTTAAAAATATATAACACTGATTTTGGCCTTAATAAAGTACGGCAATTTTTGACTTATTATTACCCTAAAGTGATGGACGAAGATGCTTCTAATGCAGCTGAAGACGATTTTATTAATGTTTGGACAAAAGCTTTGGAATTAGCTTTGCAAACAAAAAAAAGCATTTTTTTACGTGATTATCACGTTGATAATTTAATGGATTTGCCAGAGCGACCAGCACCTAAAAACATTGGATTACTTGATTTTCAAGACGCTGTGTGGGCACCAGTGGCAGGTGATTTGGTTTCCTTACTAGGGGATGCTAGGCGAGAGATTTCAAAAAATCTAACCGAACTGATGTGGAAAAGATTTTTAGATGCTCATCCCAAAGGGGATCACCAAGAAATTTATATAGCCGGTAATATTTTAAGTGCAGTACGGCAAGTGCGCATTCTTGGGCTCTTTACGCGTGCAGCTAGTGAACGGGGTGATAAAAGGTTTTTAAATCGAATTCCCCACCTTTGGAATCTCTTTGAAAAATGCTGCGCAATTGAAGAATTGAGACCAGTCAAACAATGGTTCGATAGCAACGTACCACAACCAAAGCGGGTAATTCCAAATATATGATGAACATTTCTTCAACAGCAATGGTACTGGCCGCAGGTCTTGGCAAGCGCTTGGGCGATATCACAAATAATACTCCTAAACCGTTAGTGAAGATTGGCAATACATGCTGCTTAGATCTTTCTATCGAGGCTTTAAAACAAGCAGGATTTAAGCGAATTATCATTAATACTCATTATCTTGCTGAGCAAATTGAACGCCATATAAAACGCTATAGTGATTTAGAAATACTTCTAAGTTATGAGCCAATATTGCTTGAAACAGCAGGAGGGGTGCGTAACGTTTTGCCTGAATTTGGCGGTAAACCGTTTGTGGTTGTTAATGCAGATATGTATTGGCAAGATTCTAACCCATCAATTATTCATCGTATGGTTGATGCTTGGAAAGAAACTGATGATTTTTGTCTGTCAGTTACGTCTTTAAAAAATGCAAAAGGTCACCCAGGTAGAGGAGATTTTGTTATTGAAAATGGGTTGTTACGTAAACCGACTGAAGATGACTTGCCATCAAGTCGTTACGTCTATATTGGTGTTCAGCTTATCAACCCCATAGTGATACAACAGTTAAAAATTGAACCTTTTTCCTTATTGGGTTTATATTGGAAAGCTGCTGAAAAAAAAGCC
>CAMDPB010000156.1 GCA_945903885.1 Candidatus Finniella inopinata | reverse complement strand
ACAATTCGTTCTGGCAAATGTCATGGAACAGTGCCTTATCCAAAACTCACAAACGAGGATGAAGAGCTTTTTATGAAGATCAATGATGAAATTCATGATTTTATTGAGCTCTACAGTGTTTGTAATAATGCAGAAAGAAGCAATTTTTCAGTAAATTATGATGTACCAAATTCAGGAACAAAAGATTTTTTCAGTGTTCTCTGGCTTACCAAAAAAGATGATAATTTGTGGCGCATTGACGTATTAAACTTTAATGCCGAAACTGGCTCTCTATTGGATACAGATGATGTATTCAACATTCATAGTAATAATCTATTTAGCGAATTAGTAAAACTTTCAGAAGGCCACTTGAGTTCAAATTGCAGCTGGGAACAATTTTTGGAAAAAATTGAAAAAAGAGATATCCAATTTTACATCAAGAATGATGACTGGTATCTTGTGTTTAACTCAAGTGAAGCACTTAATAAAGTCGTAGAGATAAAAATTCCTCAATATTTTTTGATACAAAGAGACGATCATGATAACGAATAAAGATAAAATTTTTACCAATATTGACGGTAGCGAGGCCGTTAGCCTTAGTGCCGCAAAAAAGCGCGGTGATTGGGATAAAACAAAATCACTAATTAATAATGGACGTGACTGGATTATTGAACAAGTAAAATCCTCTGGCCTGCGTGGGCGTGGAGGCGCCGGTTTTTCAACTGGTATGAAATGGTCTTTTATGCCAAAAGATAACCCACGACCTTCATATCTAGTCGTCAATGCAGATGAGTCAGAACCAGGGACCTGTAAAGATCGTGATATTTTACGATATGAGCCCCATAAATTGATTGAAGGATGCGTTATTGCGTCTGTTGGGATTGGCGCACACACTTGTTATATATATATACGCGGAGAGTTTTATAATGAGGCCGTTATACTTCAAAAAGCAATAGATGAAGCTTACGATGCCAAATTAGTTGGTAAAAATGCTTGTGGATCTGGTTACGATATTGACGTATACTTGCACCGAGGAGCTGGAGCCTATATTTGCGGCGAAGAAACAGCTTTGCTGGAAAGTTTAGAGGGTAAGAAAGGTCAACCAAGACTAAAGCCACCATTCCCTGCTGGCGCCGGCTTATATGGCTGCCCTACAACTATTAATAATGTTGAATCTATTGCGGTTGTTCCAACAATATTACGCCGAGGCGCAGAATGGTTTGCTGGCCTTGGAAAACCAAATAAGACTGGCACTAAGTTATTTTGCATCTCCGGTCATGTTAATAAACCCTGTAATGTTGAAGAAGAAATGGGCATACCTCTTAGAGAGCTCATTGAAAAACACGCTGGTGGCATACGTGGTGGCTGGGATAATTTAAAGGCAATAATTCCTGGTGGTTCTTCTGTACCCATGATTCCAAAAGATATATGTGAAACTGTCACCATGGACTTTGATTCTCTGCGCAATGTCGGCTCTGGTCTCGGTACTGGGGGACTGATTGTCATGGATCAGTCCACGGACATTATCTATGCCATTGCTCGCTTGAGCAAATTCTACATGCACGAATCATGTGGACAGTGCACCCCGTGTCGCGAAGGAACTGGATGGATGTGGCGAGTAATGATGCGTTTAGTTCGCGGGCAAGCAAGAGAAGAAGAAATCGATGAACTGCTAGACGTGACAAAACAAGTTGAGGGACACACTATATGTGCACTTGGTGATGCTGCCGCTTGGCCAATACAAGGATTGATTAAGCATTTTCGCCATGAAATTGTAGACAGGATTCGGACTGCTAAATCATGAATTTTATCTTCTCTTTCTTAAATAATAAAAAACTAGCGAAAATATTAGCATTTTTCGTTGCAGCTCTTATTTTACTCATTACTTCACTCGTTGTTATAAAAAATAACAACGGACCTAAAATATTAATTAAGAAAGAAAGCAACTTTGGACCTGTATGGGTATTTGAGCAAAACGGCCAAAAATGCATGACTTTTATCGAACCACCAACTCCAATAATTCAAAGCTGCGACTTAACCGAGAATCCAAAAATAGTTCTTCATGGCTATGTGAAACTATTCCTTAGCGCTTTATTCTTTAATGATAACCCGCAAAGAATATTAGTAATTGGCCTCGGGGGGGCAAGTGTGCATAAAGCACTAAATATATTGACTCCAACAGCTCAAATTGATACGGTTGAAATCAACGCTGTATTACCTAAAATTGTTGATCAATATTTTGGTTATAAAGAAGATTATCGTAATAAAATATTTATAGAAGACGGCGCGATATTTGCAAAAGAATCTGCAGCTGACATCTATGACATCATTCTCATTGACGCATTTAATATAGATTATATACCGCCACAACTTTTAACTGATGAATTTATGCAAGACATCAAAAAGATGCTAACCCCAAAAGGCATTGTGGCAATCAACACTTTCACTGTCAGCAAAACCTATGATCTTGAATCTGATCTGTTCAAGCGTAACTTCGGTAAGTATTATAATTTGATTTTCAACACATCACGAATCATGATAGCCACAAAAAATAATCTTCCAACTTTACCAGAGATAATAGCTAAATCAATTTTATGGCGATACAGATTTGTTGAAGTTGGCGTTGACCAGAATGCACTATTGGGGTTGTACCAAAGTCCAAATTAAGAATAGCACAAATGATATAACTATTCATGTTGAGAATGTTATAATAGATCCAATCCCTGAAGGTCCTTACTAAACAGAATATGAGACCACATATATTAAATGAAAGAAAAAATAAAACTTAGTATAATAATACAAACCTATAATCATGAAAAATATATTGCCCAAGCATTAGAATCAGTTTTAATGCAAAAAGTAGATTTTGACTATGAACTAATAGTTTGCGAAGATTGCTCTACCGATAAAACCAGAGACGTAATTTTACGATACGCAGATAAGTTCAAAAACATAAAACTATGCTTTAATAAAAAAAATTATGGAGTACTGTTTACTTTTATGATGTCTAAATATAATTGTACCGATACAAAATATATTGCCATTTTTGAAGGTGATGATTATTGGACTGATCCAAATAAATTACAGCAGCAAGTTGATTTCTTAGATAAAAATGAGGGTTTTGTTGGATGTTCACATGACACAGAGATGCTTTATGAAAAGGAGAAGCGAAGAGTCAGAATGAATGAAAATAAAGTTGTAAAACCCGTTAATGTAATTGCTGATATTATTGAAGGGAAATTTTATGCCCATACATCTTCTTATGTTTGGCGGAATATATTCAAAGAAGGATATCCTAAAGAAATGTGCTATAATC
>CAMDPB010000155.1 GCA_945903885.1 Candidatus Finniella inopinata | reverse complement strand
GCCGAAAAGTCAAGAAATAGTTAACCAAATTGGCTTTTTTTGTGGATAAAGCGAAGTATTTTAAAGCAACTATTTAAACGACAAGTTTTTTAGCAACAATATAAAAACCTCCGACACCTTTCATTCCTTTTGCTCCAGAATAACTGGTTGCTAATCCTGCTAATAATGATGTTTCTCCGGCCTCACCAAAATTATACTCCCCGGCCTCACCAAAATTATACTCCCAAGAACACTCAATCTAAAAACCGTGAACGGAAAACATGCGCAAGAATTCTGGTTTACCAATAATATGTGAATACCTATAACAGGTTGTGTTCGTGTTCTTGCCATATCTACAATTTTTTCGGGGGACTTTGAAAGGTGAGCCCAACTCACAAAAATGTAATAAGATTGATGTGTATAATTTGTGATATCATAGTCCGATAATCGTTTAAAAAAAATCAAGAACTGTCCCTTGTGGAGAAGTTCATTTTTTGGATTGACTAGTAATAATATTCCAAAGTTTTTTTGCAGCATCACGCTCTGCGTGTTTTTTATTCTTGCCTTCACCAGTTGCAACCAAACCATTCTTCAGGGAAACTTCAAGCAGATACATAGGTGCATGATCAGGACCTGTTCGTCCAATTTCTTTATATTCCGGAATATCTATTCCACGTTTTTGAGCCCATTCTTGCACAAGAGCTTTCGGTTCTTTTGGTAATTCTTCCAGATCATGGATAGCGTCTCCCCAGTACTTGTGTATAAAGACTTGAGAAGATTCCATTCCTCCATCAATGTATAGAGCAGCTATTACCGATTCTATACAGTTTGCTAAAATTGATGTCCCTTTCAATTCATCTTCTTTAATGGGAATAAAAGATGCTAAATTTATACGTTCTGCGATAATGTTGCAAAATTCCCTTGAAGTAAGATAAGAAAGACGCTTGGCAAGCTTTCCTTCTTCATCATGCGTGTAATGAACATACAACGCCTCCGCTATTACTAACCCGAGAATACGATCTCCTAAAAATTCTAAACGTTC
This sequence comes from Candidatus Finniella inopinata, assembly GCA_945903885.1. Classification (GTDB taxonomy): domain Bacteria; phylum Pseudomonadota; class Alphaproteobacteria; order Paracaedibacterales; family CAITNM01; genus CAITNM01. Next base: position 2,297 of record CAMDPB010000155.1, on the reverse strand, counting down.
AAAAGCCTTGCCTTGTTTACGTTGCTGTAAAACCGGTGGTGTAAGAGCTTGAGCAAGAAGTGCTTTTCTTTTAAAGGAATATCCTAGAATGTCTTCAAGCACCATTATTAAACCTATTTTGAAAGTTGCAAAGCTGAGCAAAAATTAAGAAAATAGAAGACTTATTAACCCACAAAGATCTCTATGTGGATAAGATATCTGAAAGCTCAAAAGAAGCCAACTTCTTTGTACAAATTACGCACATCTGAATTAAAATTTTTGATGTTAAAAGCATGATTTGAAAATGGTGGATTGAAATTTTTACGCCAAACGGCTATTAAGACTTATCATATTTTATCAAGCAGATACATGAAGATTGGTGTTCCAAAGGAAGTAAAAAATCATGAGTACCGAGTTGGTTTAACAACCTTGTCAGTAAAGGAATTAATCAACGCTGGTCATGAAGTGGTAGTTGAAACGAATGCGGGTATGGGCATTGGATTAACCGATGCACAGTACAAAGATGTTGGAGCTAAAATTTTAGCAACAGCAAAAGAAGTATTCGATAACGCTGACATGATTGTTAAGGTAAAAGAGCCGCAGCCCAGCGAATACAGTATGCTAAAAGAAAACCAAATTCTATTTACCTATTTGCATTTGGCGCCAGACTCTGCGCAAGCAAAAGGTCTAATCCAATCAAATTGCGTAGCGATTGCTTATGAAACCGTAACCGATGAGCGAGGTGGCTTGCCTCTTTTGGCACCAATGAGCGAAGTTGCTGGCCGCATGTCTGTACAGGTTGGCGCTTGGATGCTTGAAAAAAGCCAAGGTGGAAAAGGTGTGCTGTTATGCAGTGTGCCTGGCGTTGTGCCTGCAAGAGTTGTTGTTCTTGGTGGTGGTGTGGTTGGCGCAAATGCTGCACGCATGGCGGCTGCTTTAGGCGCTGATGTAACCATTGTTGACCGTAACTTAAAGCGGTTAAATGAACTGGACTGGATGTTTATGGGTCGTTTAAAGACGGCTTATTCAACACAAGCAATGATTGAAAAGCTTGTCTCAAAGGCAGATCTTGTAATTGGTGCTGTACTTGTTGTAGGTGCTTCAGCTCCAAGGTTAGTGACTAGAGCCATGTTAAAAACAATGAGCCCCGGTAGTGTTTTGGTTGATGTCGCAATTGACCAGGGAGGGTGCTTTGAAACAAGTCGTCCTACTACACACGCTGATCCTTACTACGAAGTTGATGGCATATTGCACTATTGCGTCACCAACATGCCTGGTGCCGTAGCTAGAACATCTACTTTTGCTCTTAATAATGCTACTTTGCCCTTCACTATGGCATTAGCCAATAAAGGCTACAAACGAGCACTAATGGATGATAAGCATCTACTTAACGGCTTAAATGTATGCAAAGGACGCATCACACATGAAATTGTAGCTCGTGATTTAAACATGGAATACGTTGAACCAGGAGTTGCCATCGTTGAAGCTTAAAACTGGCGATACGTTAATTTTAGCAACCCATAATCAGGGAAAGTTAGAGGAAATACAAACTCTACTTTCCCCTTATGGTTTGAATATTAATAGTTCGGGGAATCTAGGCATAGAAGAACCCGAGGAAACAGAAAATACCTTTGAAGGCAACGCCTTACTAAAAGCCAAATATACAGCAGTCAAAACCGGGCAAATTTCCCTGGCTGATGATTCAGGGCTCGTTGTGCCAGCCTTGGATGGCATGCCTGGTATTTACTCTGCGCGTTGGGCGGGACCTGAGCGTAATTTTGCAGCGGCCAGAGAAAAGGTTCATGATTTACTTGAAGATAAACCGAGGAATGCTTACTTTATCTGTGTGCTTGCAATTGCTTTGCCAGATGGTTCATCAAAAATTTTTGAAGGACAAAGCCACGGAATGCTGACATGGCCAGCAAAAGGCGAAAATGGATTCGGATATGATCCAATATTTATACCTTCGGGAGATACACGTACCCATGCTCAAATGACAAAATCTGAAAAGTTACGCACTTCTGCTCGCGCAAAAGCTTTTAAGTTATTGCAAGAAACAATACTGGGTGGAAATTAACGTGACAAAAAAATTATTTATTTTTTTTTGCATATGCTACGGGTGTTTGCAACTTAGCTATACTCTTTTTGATATTTCCACTAGGAATGTTGATCCCATTGCTAATCCCGACTTTAACGCTAATAAGAAATTATTTAGCAAGGGCGTGTATTTAGTCTCATATGCTGACGGATCTGAGGTGTTTTTTCAAAATCAACATGCTTTAGCGCAGTCAGCATTGAACCGTGGAATTGATTTTATT
>CAMDPB010000154.1 GCA_945903885.1 Candidatus Finniella inopinata | reverse complement strand
GATCATGCCCACAAGTGGTTTGTTAAAATATTGCTTTGGCTTATTGTTTTAAGCTTTGGACTGTGGGGCATTGGCGATGTTGTCTATAAATTTTTTGCTCACCGACCTGTTGTAAAAGTTGGTAAGCATGACATTAGTCAAGAGGAACTTTCTCACCATTTACAAAAGGAAAGCGCTCGCATTAATGAGATGACAAAAGGAAAAGTTACAGCACAACAATTGAAAGCCATTGGTATGCATACCTCTGTAATCAATAGGCTTGTTAGTCAGCTGGTCCTTAGCGATGAACTTGAACGTATGGATTTGGGCGCTTCCGATGATCTTTTAAAAGATCAAATTCATAATATGCCTGCTTTCCAGACCGATGGAAGATTCGATGCAAAGAAATTTTTAAGTCTGCTACACCAACAAAGCATGAGCGAACGCACTTTCTTAAAAGAAGCACGTTACAGTATGCAAAGCCAGCAATTACTGTCCAGCATTGCTTTAGGAGCAAATCTGCCTGAGTTTTACCAAAATACTTTGATTGATGCTCTAACGCACGAAAAGATCTTTACGCTTGTTGAAATTGATGCATATAAAATGAAACTAGAACACCCCGCAACGACTGAACAACTTGAAAGTTTCTATGAACAATACAAAGAAAAGTACATCGTTCCCGAACTGCGTAACATCACTGTTATTGTTCTCGATACAAAAGTATTACGACATATTCTTGGCATTACAGATGAGCAAATTCGCAAATCATACAATACACAAAGAGAAAATTTAAAATTCCCGGAAAGACGCAATTTAATACGCCTGACTTATGCGCAAGAAGACAAAGCCCAAAAAGCCTTTGCACTGGCTAAAAAAGGCGTGTCCTTTGCCAATATTGCAAAAGAAATTCCCGATGGAGAACTTGAGCAGCCAGGCCTAGTTGTTAAAGAACAAATTCCTGAGTTTGCAGCAAAAGCAGTTTTCGCTCTTAAATCTGGCGAATGCACAAAAATTATTCCAACTGGATTTGGCTTCCATATTTTCCAAGTAACTAAAATTGAGCAACCTCGCACGGCAACATTTGAAGAAGCTAAAAATGAGATTGAATCGTTGCTTATTCAAGAGCAGAAATCAGGTAAGCTTGATGAGATTCGTAGCCAAATTGACGATGCAATTGCTGCAGGTCAAACATTAGGTGACGTTGGCGCTAAAATGAAATTGACTGTGCAAACATTTGAAAACATCGATGCAAAAGGTAGAAATGCTGAAGAAAAACTAGTATTTACCAAGCCAACTGGTTTGCAGTTAGCAATACTTGAAAAAGCATTTTCAGTTGAGCAAGGCCTAGATAGTGGTTTCGTTGATGTTCCAGGCGAAGGTGCTTTTGTTTTAGGTGTAGATAAAGTAAGCCCAGCTCATGCGCCAGCATTTACAAATATTGCAAAAAAAATTCAGCTAGACTGGGAAACAGAGCAAAAACTTGAATCAGCATCAAAACTTGCTTCAACGATAGCATCTGAGGCAAAGTCATTAAATGCTCTAACAAGTTTGGCGAATAAACATGATGTTAATTTGTCTACAAATCACGCTCTTTCAAGAATTGAAATTAGTAAGCAGGGCAGGAAATCAGCTGATATTTTGCCCGCTTCATTAGCTGAAAAAGCATTTATGTTAGCGCCTGAAACCGCTATTGCAGGTCACAATGACAAAGGTGGATTTACCGTTGTAATGTTGCAAAAAACTGGCGTTTCAAAAACAACAAAAGAAGAAAAACAAAAACTTATTAGCAGTATGAAGAACATGTTTCAAGAGGATGTTTCTGCTGCAACAGTTAATGCCTTAAAAGAACGACATAGCATTGAAATCAATCAAGAAATACTCGACCAGATGATGGAATAGCATGATAAAGATTGGCGATAAACTTCCTTCTTTTGCTATTCCTAATCAACATGATGTGATTGTTTCATCAGATCAATTAAAGAGTCACTGGGCGGTATTATACTTTTATCCAAAAGATAATACCCCTGGGTGCACTCAAGAATCTTGCGATTTCCGCGATTCTAACAGTCGTTTAAAAAAGCTAGGCTGTACAGTTTTTGGAATTTCCAAAGACTCTTCTAAAAGCCATACCAATTTTATTTCAAAATACAATTTTCCATTTGATCTTTTGAGCGATGCTGATGGAAAGCTCTGCGACGCTTTTGGTGTGTGGGTCGAAAAAAGCATGTATGGAAAAAAATATTTTGGCATTGAGCGCTCTACTTTTTTAATTAACCCAACAGGTGAGATTGCTCACATATGGCGTAAAGTAAGCGTTAAAGGCCATGTGGATGATGTCCTAAAAGTGCTTGAAGCTAATCTATGAAAACACGTACAGAACATGACTCTATGGGGCCAGTTGAGGTTCCAGACGATGCGTACTGGGGAGCTCAAACTGAACGATCCAGAAAAAATTTTAAAATTGGCAACCACAAAATGTCGCCGCTTTTTATTAAGGCATTTGCTATCTTAAAACGATGCGCTGCGCAAACAAATTTCAATCTTGGAAAAATTGATGAAGGCTTAGCAACTCCCATTATGCAAGCTTGCGACGAAATTATTGATGAAAAATTTATCGATCACTTCCCCTTAGTTATTTGGCAAACTGGTTCTGGAACTCAAACAAACATGAACCTTAACGAGGTCATAGCGAACCGTGCAAATGAATTACTGGGCTCCTCAATAGGCTCAAAGCAACCTGTACATCCGAATGACCATGTTAATTATGGACAATCATCTAATGACAGTTTTCCAACAGCTATGCATATTGCAACTGTGCTTGCCATATCAAATGACCTAAAACCAGCCCTTAGTAATTTGAAAAATGCATTTCAGAAAAAATCCCAAGAATTTGAAAAATACATAAAAGTGGGGAGAACGCATTTACAAGACGCGACCCCCATCAAACTATCTCAAGAATTTTCCGCCTTTGTTATGCAAATAAGTAACAACCTAGATCGCCTTGATTGCGTCATGCCACGGCTTTTACAATTAGCCCAAGGGGGTACAGCTGTAGGCACTGGCATTAATTGCCCAGAAGGCTTTCCGGAAGCTTTTGCTAAGGCTGTTGCAAGCCACACCAAACTACCTTTTATTAGTGCCCCTAATAAATTTGAAGCCTTAGCCTGTCACGACACCCTTGTTGAAGTTTCAGGTGTTTTAAACGTTATAGCCATAAGCCTAATGAAAATTGCCAATGATATTCGGTTTCTAGCGTCTGGGCCACGGTGTGGATTAGGCGAATTACAGCTACCAGAAAATGAGCCAGGATCTTCAATTATGCCTGGTAAGGTAAATCCCACTCAAGCTGAAGCTATGACAATGGTCTGTTGCC
>CAMDPB010000153.1 GCA_945903885.1 Candidatus Finniella inopinata | reverse complement strand
CACGAACCCATCCCGAACTCGACCGTGAAACCGCTCTGCGCCTATGATACTATCACTTAAGTGCTGGGAAAGTCGGTCCTCACCAAATCTCTTCGCTCAGATAATCCTTCTTCAAAATTCATCTCTTCGGATACTCCACTCCCTTGTTTCATCAAAACTCCATCCCTATATTATAACTACATAATTTGTAGTCGGGTTATATAATGTTCAAAAATAGTGTTTTAAAGCCTGTAGCACTGATGTTTTCAAGTTTCCTACTCGCTTCTGATAATGTGCACTCTTCACAGGAGTTTGACCTTGTTGGTGCTTTTAAAAATGGCGTTTGTGAGTACATGGCGGTGCTTAACGGAACTTGTCGTTACTCTGGAGAAGGTGAGCTCTCCACTATTTTATCAGAAGATTTTTTTGAATTAGTTGAAACCTCGATACCAAGATATGTGCAGGTTTATGTAAAATACGGCATTTCTATGTCGAGAGCTTTGGATTCTCTTAAGTCAGCTAAAATAGGCGGGTTACACGTCATCGATTGCGCTGACGCTGTATATCTTTCACAGTTGGCTGGCTTCAGATGTATCATGAATGATGACAACAAATTCGATGCATTCATTAATACGAAAATAAAGAATTTCCTCGGAGAACTTTTTAATTCAGAAGAGGCAGAAACAAATTTTTGCCCACTATGTTTGATATGCCCTATGGTTGAGTCACCTGAATCGCGAAACTTTTTTTGTCATATTTCTCAGATTGAAGAGCGTGAATACTACTCTTTTGATGAAGAAAAAGGAGGGTGTGCTCTTGCTACCTTTTGCAATGATACTACTTCTGAGGATATGGGAGGTTCGCCCAGTAGATTTATTGGGTATTCTCCCTATGCTATTAAGCATAAAGATGTTGGCAGATTTCCAGCTCATTGGGTTTTTATGATTGATCATGAATCATGTATACATTTTATGCCTGGTGATAATAATCAGCCTACTAAACTAGAGTCTGTAGCGCACACTTTAGTGGATGCACTGAATTTAGATATGTCTGAGGAAGCAACAAATATTGGATCAGAAGAACGCAAACAAGTACGCAAAGAGATTTTAAATTCTATTAAGTACAAAAATAATGTCGAAGCTGTTGATAGTATGATTGGAAATGCATGCTTTTTTAAACCTAACGTTGATCAAGTTCTAGAATATCTCCAAAATACTCTATAGAATTTTCATATATTCATAGTGCATGCCGCTTAGAGTGTCATTGAGCAAGTTCGTACTATTTAACTCCTGATGTTGTAACGATCGTTATTTTATTAGGTTCCTCTTGCTCAATTCTAAAACTTCTTTGCAGCTGCGGCTAAATATGGCATAATTCCCGTAGTTATAACTTCTAACCGGCTCTTTTTTTCATATCCCGAGCCACACTTCAGGAAACATCTTAACATGCAAGCCAATAAAGAGAATTTTTCAGATCTATTAAATGAATTCATGCAAGACAGCCGTACATTCGAAGGTAAGGTTGTTAAGGGCACGATTATCACTATCTATAATGACATGGCAACAATTGACATTGGAATGAAGTCCGAAGGTCGCGTTCCATTAAAAGAAATTACAGGCCGTGCAGGAATGCATGAAGCAAAAGTTGGTGATCGTATTGATGTGTATGTTGAGCGTTTAGAAGATCGTCATGGCGAAGCAATGCTAAGCGTTGAAAAAGCGCGTCGTGAAGCTTCCTGGAACATTTTAGAAGAAGCACTAGTTTCTGGCGGACATATAAATGGTGTGATTTTCGGACGCGTAAAAGGCGGTTTCGCTGTTGACCTAGATGGTGTTATTGCCTTCTTGCCAGGAAGCCAAGTTGATATTCGTCCAATTCGTGACCTAATGCCACTTATGAATATCGCACAACCATTCAAGATTTTGAAAATGGACAAGAGCCGTAGCAACATCGTTGTTTCACGACGCTCAGTTCTAGAAGAATCACGCGCAGAAGCACGCACAGAATTAGTTGCTAACCTCTCAGAAGGTCAAGTGGTGGCTGGTGTTGTGAAAAACATTACTGACTACGGTGCGTTTATTGACCTTGGTGGCGTAGATGGATTGCTGCATGTGACTGATATCTCATGGCGTCGTATTAACCATCCAAATGAAGTATTGAAAATTGGTGAAACAATTGATGTTCAAGTTATTCGTTATAACAAAGAGACTCAACGTATTTCATTAGGCATGAAACAGCTTGAAACAGACCCATGGAAGAATATTGATTTACAATATAAGCCAGGTCAAAAAGTTACAGGTAAGGTTACAAATATTACGGATTACGGTGCGTTTGTTGAATTGCAACCGGCGATTGAAGGCTTGATTTATGTAACAGAAATGAGCTGGACGAAGAAGAATCTTCACCCAGGAAAAATTCTAGTCGTTGGACAAGAGGTTGAAGTTGTTGTGTTGGTAGTCGATCTATCAAAACGCCGTATCAGTCTTGGTTTAAAGCAATGTATGGATAATCCATGGCAGAAATTGGTTGAAGATCATCCACTTGGAAGCATCTTTGAAGGCGTTATTAAGAATGTTACAGAATTTGGTTTGTTCGTTGGAATTAATGACCAGCTAGATGGTATGGTTCACATTAACGATATTGCTTGGGAAGAAACTACCGAGGAAACTCTAAAACAATTCACAAAAGGCCAAATGCTAAAAGTAAAAGTTCTTGATATCGATCCAGAAAAAGAACGTGTAAGCCTTGGTGTGAAGCAAGTTACTGGTGATCCTTTGGCTGATGCATTTTCATCAATCAAAAAGGGTGACGTTGTAACCTGTTCAATTACAGCCATTGATGAACGTGGCATGGAAGTTGCGCTTGCTAATGGTTTAAGTGGATACATCAAAAAAGGTGATATTGCAAAAGACCGTGCGGAACAACGTACAGACCGTTTCGCTGTAGGTGAAAAAATTGATGCAAAAGTTGCAGCTGTTGAAAAATCATCTCGTAAAGTGAGCCTGTCCATTAAGTCTCGTGAAATGGATGAAGAAAAAGAAGCTTTATCAACTTATGGTTCATCAGATAGTGGGGCAACTCTTGGCGATATTTTGAGTACAGCTTTAAGCAAAGCAAAATCTAAAAAAGCTGCCGAATCAGAAGAAGACGCACCTGCAAAACCAAAAAAAGTGACGAAGAAGAAAGTTGATGCAGAAGCTGCAGAATAAAGCTTCAGCATAAAGCTATGGTTTAAAAAAAGTGGGGAAAAGAAAGTCTTTTCCCCACTTTCATTAGGAAAATTTTATGAACTGGTTAACAAACTTCGTAAAGCCTAAAATTCAGGCATTGATTAATAAAAAAGTAGATGTCGCAGAAAATCTATGGACTAAGTGTCCTGGTTGCGAGCACATGCTATTTCACCGAGATTTAAAG
>CAMDPB010000152.1 GCA_945903885.1 Candidatus Finniella inopinata | reverse complement strand
CCACACGATGAAAAGGCAACAGCTCTACTTACCCCTGAAAATATTGCTCATTTGAAAAATCTTTTGCCCAAACTGCAGGCTTGTGACTTTACACACGATGCCCTTGAATCATTACTGCGCAGCGCCGCTGAGGAATTTTCCATAAAACTAGGTCAGCTAGCTGCACCACTTCGCGTTGCCATAACCGGCAGGTCCGTTTCCCCAAGCCTGTTTGAAGTGATGTCAATTTTAGGAAAAGAAGAATCACTCGAGCGAATTGCTACTATTATTTCTGTTTAAGAATTTTTAAGAAATATCAAGCAGATGAAATTGGTTTACGAAAAAGACAACAAGCAACAGTTTATTATTTTATTAAAGTTTTACTGGGCTGTTGGCTGGAGATCTGGAGTGATTGCAGGAATTGTGTGTCCTGATATACCAGCTGTTTCTTTTTTTGTATTCATTTACTTACTAAAATACGCATCATTACTTAACTACAAAACTTTTGTGGTCAGTTGGGATATCCCTATTCCAAAAAATATATTTTCTAAAAGGTTTTTTTATCCAGCACTCGTATTTGGTTTTTTGACGAGCGGAATTTTTTTAGACATTGAACGCTTTGCTCATCATTATTTATACGCCATCTTTTTTATCAGTTTAACTTATGATATTTTTCTGCTGCATCTTTTTATTTTGAATAACTGGTTGCCCTTTCAATTAATTCCACTGGGCCCTCAAGACGAGCCACAAAGGCCTGAATAGTCTGAAAGAATCACTTAAGCGAATTGAGTCACACTTGTAGCTTAATGGCTCAATTTTTAGTCCTTTGGCTTCTTTTGCAAAAACGTGCTACAATTACCTCATATGAAAAAGGAGGATAATATGTCCAATAATTTTGATCCAATCACACGTACTTCTGCCCACGCACAGGAAATTGACGCAGGTTTGCGCACTTACATGCAGCGAGTTTATAATTTTATGGCTTTAGGGCTAGGTATTACCGGAATAACGGCTTACTTGACTTCTCAATCGCCTGAAATGATGCAGCTTATTTTCGGAACACCACTTAGGTATTTGGTACTTTTTGGCCCATTACTTATGGTAATGTTTTTAAGTGTGCGCATCAACAAAATGAGTTTTGCAAATGCACAAACACTTTTTTGGGCTTATTCAGGCGTACTTGGGCTTTCATTAGCTAGCATCTTTTTACTGTACACTGGTGAAAGTATCGCGAAAGTTTTCTTCATCACATCTGGTATGTTTGCAGGCACTAGCCTTTACGGGTACACAACCCAGCGTGATTTAAGCAAATATGGTTCATTCTTATTTATGGGCCTGCTTGGAATTATCATCGCAAGCGTTGTGAACATGTTCATGCACAGCGGACCAATGCAGTTTGCTATTTCGGTACTTTCAGTACTAATTTTCACAGGCCTTACAGCTTATGACACGCAAATGATCAAAGAAATTTACTACGCGAACGATGACAGCGAAACAGCAGGTAAAAAAGCTTTATTTGGCGCCCTTCGTTTATACATGAACTTCTTAAACATGTTCTTGGCATTGTTGCAATTATTCGGCAACCGTCGTTAAGCTCAAAGCACATAATGAAAGAGGCCGGGTTACCCCGGCCTTTTTTATTGTTTTTTTACAATGTATTAGCTTTTTTAAATATGGGTCTTATTGCATTCAAAGATTCACTAATTTCTTCCATTCGATAGCTGTCTTCTTTTCTAAATTTATCGACGTTAATAAGAGAAACTAGCGCCTCTACTCTTTCAAAACTACGAAGCATGTCTGATAATATTTCTTTCTTCAAATCGTGTGCTAATTCTCCAGCCCCACAAACATCAGCAACCGCTGTAAAGGTTCTGAGAATTATACTGGTTTTGCAGGTTTCTGTAATAGCGTCAACAGTTTTAGAAGCAACCAACATTACACCGTCTGATTGATTTATTACTCTTAGCAACAACGGGGAAAGCGCTTGTAAATTTTGATTTTCAGCTATTTCTATTACATGGTTACGAATATGAAATAACTCATGGTGAAGCCCATTTAAGTCCTTTCTGGAAAGTCTAACCGCTATAATGTCTGATTTTTCTCGTAGTTCAGGAGCAATCACACGCGCTATAAAGCCAACATTAGCCAACATATTGTTGTATCTATAAGCTTCAGATAAGTGATCTAAGCTACTCTCCATAGCTTGCAATGGTCTATAGCAACCTATAGTATATGCCAATTCTTTAACACCAACTAAAAATCTATGACTTGCGCTTACCTTTCTTGATAATTCATATTCTTCTAGTTTTGTAGCATCCATGCTGTAAATATGCGAGGTTAGCAAAAATAGTCCTAAGAAAATTTTCTCCATAAAAAAAACCTTTTAAGAAATTTCCACTTGATGTAGATAGTTCAAAAAAGGTAAAATTCAATAGCTTTTATTAACTAATTCTTTACAATAGTTTACAAACGCTTAATTTTCATATAGCTGTATTGCAACTTGTGACATCGCATTAAAGAAAATTAAAAGATATAAATACGTACTTTCACTAGCATCCCTCTGGCTTTTGACCAGAAGAGCTAATTAAAAGCCTAGACTTCGAAGTTACGACTTAAAAATTCATTAAGCAAACGCACACCGTAGCCGGTGGCGCCTTTGCCTGTTAATGGCTTTGCTGCCTTATCCCAAGCCATGCCAGCAATATCTAAATGTGCCCATGGTGTTTTGTTAACAAAGCGTTCAAGGAAATGCGCCGCAGTAATACTTCCTGCACCACGACCGGAACCCACGTTTTTCACATCGGCAACATCGGAATTAATGTCCTTGTCGTAAGCTTTCCCCATAGGCAAACGCCACAACGGCTCACCCACTGCTGTACCAGCATCTGTTAGCATATCGCAAAGCTTATCGTCGTTACTAAACAACCCTGCGTATTCGTAGCCTAACGCTACTGTAATAGCACCTGTCAGCGTTGCCAGGTCAATCATGTATTGAGGTTTGAATTTATCTTGGGTATACCAAAGGGCATCAGCCAAAACCAAGCGTCCCTCAGCATCGGTATTTAGTATTTCAATAGTTTGTCCTGAAAGGGAAGTTACCACATCAGATGGCCTTTGCGCCGAACCCGATGGCATATTTTCAGCCAATGCCATAACGCCAATAACATTTACTTTAGCTTTACGAAGAGCCAATGACTTCATAAGCCCAAGCACAACACCTGAACCTGCCATGTCATATTTCATGTCTTCCATACCGTTAGATGGCTTAATGTTAATGCCGCCGGTATCAAACGTGACACCTTTGCCAACTATAGCAATAGGCTTGTCAGTCTTTTTGCCGCCCATCCATTTCATCACAACTAGCTGAGATTCACGAATACTTCCCTGCCCTACGCCAAGCAATGCACCAAATCCTAGTTTGGTCATTTCTTTTTCGCCAAGCACATCAACCTTCACGCCAATTTTGCTTAATTCTTTCGCATATTTAGCCATT
>CAMDPB010000151.1 GCA_945903885.1 Candidatus Finniella inopinata | reverse complement strand
AAATATATCCATAGTGCACTGTCTAAACCATAATCATGGGCACCTTGTCTTATCTGCTACCTGGGCAGCAATTGCTGTTGCTTCAATATTGGTTGCGACCAAAACATTTGCCTGGTGGGTTAGTGGCTCTCTTACTATTCAAGCGTCTTTACTTGATTCGTTTTCTGATTTTTTCAGTTCAATGATTAACTTTTTAGCTGTGCGTTATTCAAGAAAACCCGCGAATGATGATTTTCGATTTGGGCACGGCAAAGCAGAAGCATTAGCTGGATTTGTGCAATCAATACTGATTATTGCAAGTACAGCTTGGATTGTTTGGCATGCCTATGAACACCATGAGATGATGCAATCTATTACGCATCATTCCCTAGCTTTATGGGTAATGGCACTTTCAACAGTGCTTACTTTGGGGTTGGTTTTATTTCAGCTTTATACAATAAAACGCACCAATTCAATTGCCATTAAAGCGGATTTTTTGCACTATCAAGCCGATATATTTTCCAACATTGCAGCAATCGTAGCACTTGTGGCGCTATCAATGTTTGGCATTGGCTGGATTGATATAGCGTTTGGCGTAGGAATCGCAGCATTTTTGCTGGTTGGTAGCTGGAGCATTCTAAAGCAAAGCTCAAATATTTTAATGGATAGAGAACTTGAACCCGCAATTAGACAAGATATTTTAAAAAACATAGAGTCTCACCCAAGAGTTATTGAAGCCCATGATTTACGCACGCGCAGCACGGGGCAACAAGATTTTATTCAGATGCATATTACACTTGATCCAGAAATTTCATTAAATGAAGCTCACATTATTAGTGACGAAGTCGAGGCTTCTTTAAAAAAAGCCTACCCAAATTCTGAAATTCTTATTCACCTAGATCCGCTAGGTTATACCCACTTAGAAGTATTGAAAGCTAAATCATGACACCAGCAGGCCAGTTACACAGCGTTATAGAACTTGTGGAAACAATTTTATCATTAAAGAAAAAACCCGCAGATGCGGTAATGCAAAGTTATTTTCGTAATCGACGTTATATTGGCAGCTCTGATCGTCGCGCTATTGGCGATAGTGTCTATAGCGTACTTAGAAATTATCAAGGCATTAAGGCAGCGCTTGCCATTAGTTCTGCACGCCTACTGGTTTTTGGTCATTATATTTTAGATAAAGAACAAACAATTGATGACATTCAAGAATTGTGCAGCGAAGGGTATGGCCCGTCAGAGCTTTCTTATGAAGAATTGCAAATTTTGGGCGAATTAAAACCTTATGATCCATTCGCTATACCAAAGTGGCTGGAAGAACATTTAAATGATAAAGAGCTGATTAAAAGCTTGCACGATCAAGCACCAATGGATATTCGAATCAATTCTTTGAAAAACAATCGCGATGCAATTCTTACCCTATTAAAGCTAGAGGGATTTGATGTGATTGCAACACCAATTAGCCCCCTAGGTATTCGTTTTGGAAAGCGTCAGCCGTTGAATACTCATGAGCTTTGGGAAGATGGTACGTTAGAAGTTCAAGACGAAGCATCTCAGGTAGTAAGTTTACTGTGTGATGCGCAACCAGGCATGCAAGTTTTGGATTATTGCGCGGGCGCTGGGGGAAAGTCCCTTAGTTTAGCGGCTACTATGCAAAACAAGGGCAACCTTATTTTAAGTGATATTCACCCTCACCGGTTACAACGTGCAAAAGAACGTTTACGTCGTGCAGGCGTTACTAGCTATCAACTAAAAGACATTGCTAAAGATAATAGCTGGTTCAAAAGACAACATAATCGTTTTGATCGCGTTTTAGTAGATGCCCCTTGCACAGGAACAGGTACCTGGCGCCGTAACCCAGATTTAAAGAATCGCTTAACCCCAACAGATCTTGAAGAGCTGACACAGTTACAGCAAAAAATTCTTGAGCAAGCGCTGCAGTTTGTAAAACCGGGAGGTCAGATTATTTATGTAACTTGTTCAGTACTAGATGCTGAAAATAATAGCCAAGTTAATTGGCTGTTGGAAAAATATCCAGAATTCAAATCTATTCCGGTATCAGATGTGTGGAATAAGACTCTAAAAGTCCCATGTCCTTTCACCGCGGGCACTGCACAGTTTAAGCCAAGCATTCATGGAACAGATGGGTTTTTCGTTAGCATATTCGAGCGTGCAAATAAGGAGGCATAGTGGAGATTTTTACTTACTTCAGGTCAACTGCAAGCTATAGAGTCCGATTGGTAATGGCGCATAAAGGTATTCCATATGTGCCCCATTACGTAAATTTGCGTATCAATGAACAAAACCAAGATTATAAAAACATCAACCCATTTGGTTTAGTGCCAACTTTAAACACCGAACAAGGAACAATTCCACAATCTTTGGCAATTATTGAATATTTGGAAAAACTACACCCTGCCCCAGCACTTTGGCTAGCTGACCCCTTTCAACAAGCGCAAGCTATGGCTATTGCTCAAGTTATTTGTTGTGATATCCATCCGCTTAATAACCTAAGAGTGTTAAAATATTTAACTGACACATTAGGCATTACAGAAGAACAAAAAAGTACTTGGTATCATCACTGGGTGCATGAAGGATTTAAACCTTTAGAAAAACAATTATCAAAAACTTCAGGAAAGTTTTGTGTGAAAGATCAGCTTTCAATTGCAGATATTTGTCTTATTCCCCAAGTTTATAATGCCAATCGTTTTGGGGTTGACCTTTCCAGTTATCCTACTATCCACCGCATTAATGAAGCAGTGCTTGATCTTCAGTGGACAAAATTAGCAACACCTGAAGCGCAGGAAGATGCAAACTGTTAAAGTTCTCAAAAGCTGCACTTACAGTTGCTCAGTTCCTTGATAGCTTGGCCTAAAATGTTCCTCATGCCAATTTTTCTTAAACCGAAAAGCATCTTGTGGAAATCCATTTTATGTCTATATGATTACTGATAAAGTTTATTATTTTAAACCCTTGAATAAGATTAAAAAATGAAAATACTTATATTAGCATTGGCAATGGGCTTCCCATTCTGCTCGATTGGCTCTGGGTCAGTTGATGCTGACACCACCTTTACGGAACGGGATCGTCACGATCTCAAAAAAGCGTTAAAATGCAGCGGCATAGATCATAAAGACTTTGATGGTAATACTGCTATGCACTCAGCATGTGAGTTTGGTAGATCAAGTGTGGTAGCGTTTCTTTTGGAACTAAATCCGAACATTAACATAACTAATAATAAAGGTAGGACTCCTTTGCAAGTAGCTGCTTCAAAGGGCCATACAGAAATTGTAACATTGCTTGATAGTTGGAAGAAAAAAACTGTCATAGACGCCCCCCACTCACCAACATCTATTTGGAATATTTTATATATAATTTTTTAGAAAAATACGCTTATTACTAATCAAGATTCGCCACATGGTCCTTAATTTTTCCCCAGGAAAAAGCCGGTCCAGGATCTATTTTTCGCCCTGGGGCAATATCTTCATGGCCAATAAT
>CAMDPB010000150.1 GCA_945903885.1 Candidatus Finniella inopinata | reverse complement strand
AACAGCAGCAGACGCGAAAAAACCTAGCCAGTCAATTGAGAGTGTTTTGTTTGGAGAGTGCGATTAAAAAGCAGGCTAACAAAGCTTTCTAAAAAAATGCTTTGCCAGCCAGCTATACTTATTTTTGAATTTATCCTGCTAGTTCAATGACAGAATCTTAAGAATTCTTCTTTGCAGCATTCTTTCGTAAAGTTCTCTTATTAGTTTTACGTACTAGGCGCTCCGCTTTTTGGTGTCCTACCATTCCAAGAAACCACTCATGAGCTTCGTCTTTGTTGGAAAAAAACTTTGTCTGATCACCAACCGTCATTACAATTGTGCTACCAGTAAGGTCAATCACCTCTGGTTGACGCGCTTCTAAGCGTCTGCGCTTAGATCCATTTTCTTTATCGCTAACTGAATCTGAATCTGAATCTGAATCCATAGCTAAAAGACAACTAGTTTGTATGCAAGCAACTAACAACACAGCAAAAGACTTAACTAAAATATTATTTAAATTTATCATAAAATTCCTATTTGATTGGTAAAAGTAAATTGAAATATCACATAACCAAATAAGAAATAAAAAATCAAATATTTTTATTTTATTAAATTTTAATACTGTTTTGTTGTGTTTTTGATGTTTTTTTCCAACATAGAGAATTGTCAGATTAATAATACATGGTAGCATTGCATGCGCATAAATTTATCTACATAAAATTACAAAAAAGGTCGTAAAAATATTCTATTGCTTTGTAAATAAAAATAGAGGATTTAAAGAAAAATAAAAAAATGCCTGTGCTTAAAAAGTAGCCAATAACGATAAAAAGACCGTCTTTTTCAATTACCCCCAAAGCAAGAAATACTAAGGCTATTCCTGGTAAAAAATTTCCCAGCGGGATTGGTAAAACAATCAAGATGCCATGCATTAAACAAACAATTCCTAAAATTATTTGTCCTATAGTGGATGTTAAAAAAACCCATCGCATTTTGAGATATTTTTCAATTTTTATTAAATGTGAAGCATATTTATTCAAAATATATTCAGGCTGCTTTTTGCTAAACGTTTTATCTCCAATTACATTTGGAAGACTTATTTTATGGTATTGGAATATAATTTGAACACTAATAAGAATAATGACAAACCCAAACACAAAAGAAACCATAGGTATAGACGCAACCAAACATGCATTAGGAATTGCGATTATTAATAATAAAATCCCAAAAGATCTTTCTTTTAGCGCCGCAATTAATTCATATAAAGTAAAAGTATCACTTTGCGTATTTTTCAGAAAAACCAAAAGAATTTGGAAAAAATTTTCTTTTTTGTAACCATTGTCAAAAACCATCTAATGTCTTATTAAACAAAGCGCGCATATTAACTATGTGGTTTATGTCTTAAATAGTGGTTAAAAGATGGACATTTTCAACATTAAATTGCTGGAAGATTGAAAAATACAAGCACAATAGACCCCCCATTTAAACACAAGATTTTTCAAATCTTCCTAAATACAATGCTCTGCCAGCCTGAAATACTTATTTTTGAATCAACTACAAAACCGCAAGTCATATAAGCACCTATTACCATCCGCGCTTGTTTATCAAGCAAACCAGAAACAATAATATACCCATCAGCTTTTATGTAACGCTGCATATCTGGTGCTAAGCGCATAAGGGGTTTTGCTAAAATATTTGCAAAACATAAGTCATATTGTTGATGCGTTTCAGGGGCTTGAAATCCAACAGAACAAATAACTTTGTAATCACGCTCACACTTGTTTAGCTTTGTATTCAGACGCGTGCGCCTGACCGCTTCTTCTTCAATATCAACGGCCATTACATTTATGGTTGGTTGCAGCTTTTTAGCAGCAATACTTAGCACGCCACTACCACAGCCCATGTCTAAAACGTTGTGAAATGCATGTTTTTTAGCTAGCTTTACAAATAGCTTTAAGCACCCTTGCGTTGTAGGGTGTTCGCCACTTCCAAAAGCCGTTGCCGCATTAATTTTTAAAGGAATTTTTCCTGCATTTACAACAATTGAACTTTCGGAACTATGAATAACAAAAGGGTGAATATGCACCTCTGGTTGCCCCTGATGACAGGCCAACAACCAATTTGTATTTTCCACTTCTTCCACAGAAGCTGTCATTTCAAGGCCAAGCAAGGAAGCAATAGATTCTGCATGGGCCTTGCATTTTAGGGTGTCAACATCTTCGCACAACATATCAACCTGAAATAAACTGGCAATGGGAAATCCATTTTCATCGGTTTCATCAGATGGTGCAGCGTCAAGATCTTCAAAAACCATGATGCTTTCAGCCACATCTTCTAAAGCTTTTTGAAAGTTTTCCACTATGCTATACGGCACCACGCACCGCACTAAATATTTAGCCATGGGCTATTCCTTTTGATAATTTTTCGTGCAATTGCGTTGCTATTTTTGTGAAAACTTTTGCAACGGGATGAGATGGATATTTTATAAAAAATGGTTCTCCACTATCTGCTGATTCCCGGAAGGCAATATCAATAGGAAGCTGCCCTAGCAATGGCAGATTTTGTTTAGTACTTTCAGCGCTTGCACCATTTTTAGGGAAAATATGCGAATCAAGTCCGCAACCTGGGCACTGAAAATGGCTCATGTTTTCAACCATTCCTAAAATAGGAATATTCACTTTTTCAAACATTTTAATGGCTCGACGTGCATCAATAAGCGCTAGCTCTTGTGATGTTGCAACAATTACTGCCCCAAAAAGATTCGACTTTTGCGCAATGGTTAGCTGTGCATCCCCTGTTCCTGGGGGCAGATCTATAAGCAATACATCTAACGGAGTATTGTCATGGTCCCACAACACATCCATAAGCATTTGCCCAATAGCGCTTTGCACCATTAGCCCACGCCAAATAACGGCGGCATCCTTTGGCACCATGAATCCCATGGACATAAGCTTTAGGCCAAATTTATGGATAGGAATAATTTTTTTCTGCGGAGTGGCTTCCGGTTTTTCAAACACGCCAGTCATTGTAGGCAGTGACGGACCATAAATATCAGCATCAAGCACGCCAACATTTAACCCAAGATCTTGCAAAGCTAAGGCTAAATTCAAACAGACAGAGGACTTACCTACCCCACCCTTGCCTGAGGCAACCGCAATCACCTGGCGCACGCCAGCAATGCCAGATGCGACTTTTGGTTGGTCTGCTTTATGGCGATTAAAGGTAATCATAACAGGCAATGTGCAAACCTGTTCGCAAGCTTGTTGAATTGTGTTTTCCCAAGTTTTATCAACTGTTGCAAAGCTATCAGGCAGCCTAAAAACTAAAAATGCTTTGGTGTCATCAACCTGAATGTATTCAAGCAAATCAAGCGCTAGAAGCGTTGTGCCGGGCAGCACAAGATCACGTAATGACTGACGAATAGCTGCTTCCACAAAAAGTCCAGATTTTTAAAATATCGCCAGCTTACACTTATGGTGAGATAACCTCAATAAACAGATATAACAATGTCTTCAACAAGCATAATTGAGCTTTTGGATTTGGAGCATTAAACAGTCACAATGATCTTTGCTAAAAAACAAGATATTAGCCCAAAGAG
>CAMDPB010000149.1 GCA_945903885.1 Candidatus Finniella inopinata | reverse complement strand
TTAAAAATCACGTTAGCATCAAAAACGGCACCATTTTCTGCCATGGCGTTAGATGATGTATTGGCGCATATAAGCTGCAATTGGGTAAAAGCAAACCTTTTACATGAAGCATTATTCAGCGAATACATTGACCAAGTGTACGTTACCACTGATGAACAAACACCAGCTATCGGAGGCTGTAATTTAGAAGCCGTAGGGTATAAACGAGAAGAACTTGCTTTACCAGTTCCAGATTACAGCCTGCATCACTACGCGCTGTTTCAAGAGTATTTTCATTTTCGAGAAAAATTTTTATTCTTTCGAATTACCGCATTGCAAGCAGCAATTGCGAAATTAGCGCCAAAGAACCAAATACATGTTTTAATCCCTCTAAAAGATGCCTCGGCATTTCAACAAAGTGGTGTTGATGCGTCATGTTTTTCACTGAACTGCGTGCCCATTATTAATTTGTTCGATAGACCTTCTGACCCTATACGTATTCATCACAGGCACTTGCGGTATAGGCTTACCCCCGACATACGTCGAGAACGCACAACCGAAGTTTACAGCATTCAAAGCATTGAAGGTGTTGAAGAAAAAACTCAAAAAATTATTCCATACACGCCGTACTATGGTCTTGAGGCGCATAAAAATGTAAAAGATGGCTTCTGGCTTTCACAACGCGTACCGGCAGAGCTAAGAGGAATTCCTGGTACTGATATTTACCTATCATTCATCGATAGAAATTTTCAGCCGATCAAAGCGAAAGACATTGTGGCAACCGCAAAAATTACCTGTACGAATCGCTACCTAGCGGATCAGCTGACTGCAAATTCATTGCTTCAGCCAGAAGACAAAGCCCCTGTTATAAAAATTACCCTTTTAAATAAGCCCACTTCGCAAAACTATACCGTGCTTGATGGGGAAAGCTTGTGGATGCTAATATCTCAGCTTTCAAGCAATTACTTAGGCGTTTTAGATCCTGCTCAGGGGATTAATTCTATAAAAGATTTTCTGTATCTTTTTGCTAGCCATTATCCTGATCAACCCACAACTTCCATAGATGACTTGAAAAACATGACTGTTACCCAAGTCACCAAGCGCTTTGGAAATGAAGCATGGCGTGGCTTTGTTCAAGGATACAAAGTGCAACTCGAAATGGAAAAAACTAATCAGCAGGGCGGCAACAACTTGATTCTAGGCACCATTTTAAAAGAGTATTTTAGCTCGCTTGTGAACTGGAACAGCTTTGTGATGTGCAGTTTAAGTGACGGAAACAATAAAGGAGAGTGGATGCAATGGCAGCCCCAGCCAGGCGTACAAACGCAACTGTAAAAAAAACTTTACCTGAACAAATTCTAGAAACGCCAGAAGCGTTTGACCTTGATCAGCTTATTTACATTGTTGAATCAATCAGAACCAATGCGAATCCACTGGGGGAGACATCAAATCCTGCCCGTGAAGCTGTGCGCGTACGCAGTAAACTTACCATGCACCAAGAAGGCACAGAAGTTGACCACATTAATGTAAAAAACACACCATCTGGTCTGCCCGAGGTTTATATCAATACTCTAAGCATTGGTGGTATTAACGGTCCTTTGCCAACGCCATATACTGAAATATTGCTTGATCAAGTTAGAGAAAAAGATTATTCAGGACTCCATTTTTTAGATATTTTTCACCATCGCCTGGCTTCCATGTGGCACCGCTTACGCAAACGTACTTATCCGCACCTTTTCAAACGCCCCCCTCTTAATACGCCATTGGGAAAATTGCAGGAAAATCTAAGTGGATTCAAGCAGCAAGGTGATGTCGCCCATACCTTATTTTTTGACCATTTCTGGAGACGCTCTAGATCCCTTTCCTGCCTACTTCAGATGATTGAGAAATTTTTCAATGTTAAAGCAACTGCGCAACCGTTTGAAGGCACTTGGAGAACAGTGGACACATCCGAGGGCAGCAGACTTGGAAATAAAGGGCAATTTCAGCTTTTGGGGAAAAATGCCATTTTAGGACTTAGATGCTGGGATCAAGCAGCAGGGTTTACAATAACCCTTTCGCCATTAGATTGGGCAACAACACAGCAATTTTTGCCTTTTTCTGGTGCCAGCTTAGGTGGCGAAAACTTCAACCGATTCAGGCAGATTTTAGTAAGCTATATGGGCTCCCTACCCCGCGTATTTTTAAATGTTTCACTTAAGCAAAACGAAAACCAAGGCACAAAGTTAAATAAACAACATGGCCTTGGATGGAACACTTGGTTAACTGGGTCAAACGCTGATGAAGTTAGGCTGAAGCTTTAGTTTTATGGCTCTCGCCTGATTTCCACATTGCATGTATCAATACTATTTTTAGTATTCATGGCAGTGATTTGATAAAATCCTGCATTGGCAGGAGTCCAAGAATATGCTGTTTTTGATTCACCCAGATAAGTACCGTTCACATACCAAAGCACTATGTCACTTGAATTGGTTTGCAAATAAACCACCTCATCAACGGGTACACAGAGAGTTGTTGATTTTTTAGGCATGGAAATAAGAAAATCTTGCTTTTCATGTGTTTGGAATCGTAACCGTTGTTGAGAAGAGCTATTTTGTTCAGAAATCAAAATAGGGTTAGCACCCAAATAGTTAAAAACTTGCATCATTAATGGTGCGGCAATTTGCCGACCGTGGTAACCAGGGCATGGAGTGCCATCAGCACGCCCTACCCATATGCCAACCACGTATTGATTATCGAATGCTCCATGCGTCACGAAATCCATAACTGGTACCCGTTTTATAGGCAATTCCTGGGTTTTTTATGCGTTGATCTGGCATAGGAGTTAGAGCTAATGTCTGAGTAACCCAAACTTGCGATGGTTTATTCAGTAACGTTCCTTTAGAAAGCTTTCCATATAAATACACCAATTCAGTCAAGCTCATCCCTACTCCTCCTAACCCAATGGCAAGGCCAGGTCTTTTATTGTTATGGGCAGGAAAATGGATAGCTACTTGTTTTTGTTTTAACCAATCAAAAAAGTAACCCGGACCAATTTGATCAAGCACCTGAATAACTGGTGTATTTAATGATTGCTGCAGCGCTTCTTCAATAGTCATGTCTCCGCAAAAAACCATATCAAAGTTTTCAGGCATATAGCCTTTTAAGTTAATAGGTTTATCAGTGATAAGAGTTTGAGGGTTAATATAGCCTCTCTCCATAGCCAAACCGTAAATAAACGGCTTTAACAATGATCCAGGAGAGCGTATTGCCCTGCACATGTCATTGCCATCCATTCGACATGCACCACCAACTCCACCTATATAAACTAGTATCTGATCAGCTTTTAAATCATACACAACACAAGCAGCACTCATAGGAGCGGGGAGTTTTTCGACATAATCAAAAGCGAAAGTCGCAATGGCTTCTTGATAAGACTTATCAAGTAATATGGGGACCTTAAGCCTAAAAGCGTGAGGAGCCAATTTGATAAACGGAGTGATTTTAATTTGGCAAAGTTCACCCAAAGCCTCTTTTATATCCGGACTACTCCCCATGCGCTGTAACACTTTATTTTTGGCATTGTTGGCTTTTTCAATAAATCTATCAGGCCTTAAGCGGCT
>CAMDPB010000148.1 GCA_945903885.1 Candidatus Finniella inopinata | reverse complement strand
CCTGTAACAGCTAAACTAGATTTAGGATTAATTGGCTTTTCTTCAATATCTAAAACATTTTCTTTTTCATCAAGAACCACAATACCATAGCGTTCTGGGTCCTCAACATTATAGGTGAAGATATGGGCACCTAATAAATTTTGAGCTGGATTAAACACTGCTTCAGAAAGCCCGTGACCATGAAAAAAGTTATCCCCAAGTATCATGGCAACCGGGTTACCATCTATAAATTTTTCACCCAAAATAAAAGCTTCAGGGAGTCCATTTGGTTTTTCTTGCGCTTGATAGAGGATTTTTATCCCAAACTGCTCACCCGTTCCTAATAGCATCTCAATAGCTGATAAATCTTTAGGTGTACTGATTACCAAAATTTCACGTATTCCCGCAAGCATGAGAGTTGTTAGAGGATAATAAATAACCGGCTTGTCATAAATTGGGAGTAATTGTTTGTTGGAAGCCACTGTTAATGGATATAACCTAGATCCAGATCCGCCAGCAAGAACGATACCTTTTTTAATTTTCATGGATTAAACCAATTCTATTCCTTGCATTGCTATTAGCACGAAGTTTCTCATTACTCAAATACCACTCAACAGTTTTTTGAAGA
The DNA here is from genome assembly GCA_945903885.1 of Candidatus Finniella inopinata. Lineage (GTDB taxonomy): Bacteria > Pseudomonadota > Alphaproteobacteria > Paracaedibacterales > CAITNM01 > CAITNM01. The sequence continues at coordinate 3,018 of CAMDPB010000148.1, read as the reverse complement.
CCTTCATCAAAAGTCACCTGAGGAAACCAACCGGTATGTTCTTTAAGTTTTGATGCATTTGTTGCATACCTAAAATCATGACCAGGACGGTCTTTTACAAACGTAATAAGCTCCCTATAAGGTTTATTTGCAGGTCGTAATTTATCTAATAATTCACAAATACGACGCACTAAATCCAAGTTACTTATTTCGTTATCTGAACCTATACAATAAGATTCACCTATTTTTCCATGAGAGATAATTGCAAATAGCGCATTAACATGATCTTCAACAAATAACCAATCACGAATCTGCTTACCATCTCCATAAATGGGTAAATTTTTTAGTTCTAGCGCATTCAAAATAGTTAATGGGAGAAGTTTTTCTGGGTATTGTTTTGATCCATAATTATTAGAAGAATTGACAATAATTGCTGGAAAATCATAAGTCTTATTATACGACCTCACGAGTAAGTCTGAAGATGCCTTAGATGCAGCATAAGGAGAATTAGGCTTATACGGCATAGTTTCATCAAAGTAACCTGTAGGGCCTAATGCTCCAAAAACTTCATCCGTTGATAAATGAATAAAACGGAAATTATCCTTGTTATCTAACTGTTTGTAGTATTTAAGTGATGCATCAAGAAGCGCATGCGTTCCGTTGATATTCGTTCTAATAAACTCATCTGCGCAATCTATTGAACGATCTACATGTGACTCTGCCGCCATATGAATAATTACATCTGGTGCATGCTTAAAAATAATATTTTCAACAGCACTACGATTACAAATATCCTCTTGATAAAAAGAATAGTTTGGATGATTTTTATAGTTTTCTAAATTTTCTAGGTTACCAGCATAAGTTAGCTTATCAATATTAGTAATATCGTGCCCATTTTCTAATGCACAACAAACGAAGTGAGACCCTATAAAACCAGCACCACCTGTAACAAGTATTTTCATAAATTACCTATTTAAATTTTTCAAAAGAAATATTGTATCTGCAATACCAGCTGAAAGTTTTCCTTGGAAAGAAAATCCCGACGCGCAAAATTTTTCAGACATCACCTCGTAGGAAAGCTGATTCATAATTTTATGCTGTACCAGTTCTACCTTTAATAATGGTTTATGGCACCTTATTTCATCCAGAACATTTTGAACTGTAAAATTATTGCTAACAATATTATAGACCATTCCACCATAAAGCTGGTTTTGAATGATCCAAGATAATGCATTGCAACAATCTTCTAAAGCCAAATAAGGACGCTTTTGCTGTAGTGCAGTTTCCCACACCGTTACAGGTTGATTCATTACCGCCTGCCAACAAAATTTATTTACTGCGGTATGAAAACGCATGCCGCTAGAAATTCCATAGATAGTTCCTAGCCTACATACAACCGCTTTTAACCCTTTTTGACTCAACTCAATTATGTAATTTTCTTCCTTAATTTTACATTCCGCATAGGGACTTTGTGGTTGTAAATCGCTGCAATTTTCATCTACTAATTCACTTTGAGAACCATACACGCTAGTTGAAGAAGGAAATATAAGTGGAACGTTATATGCTAAACATGCATCTGCAAGTAATTTTGTCGACTCAAAGTTATTTTGATGAATCATTTCTGGCTTATCTGCAGTACCTGCTGCATCGGTTAAAGCAGCTAAATGCACGACAGCATCAACACCACGCAGAGCACGTTGCCAATCTACAGTTTTCACGTTTGATTCTACAAACGAATAGCGTGCAGTGCCGGATAAATCGAAAAGGCTGCAATAACGTTGAGTTGATAAATTATCAACCATGATAATTTCCACGTTATCAAATTGCTGTGGCAATAAGCGAATAAGCTTTGAGCCAATGTGTCCTAGGGCTCCAGTAATAAGGATTTTCATTTGTTATTCCGAAAATTTAAAAATTCGTTGTAATCACGCAAGTAATCATTTTCATCATAGTGCTTATCGGTCAACACCATAAGGACTGTACCAGGTTGGTATTCTTGCTCAGCCCAAATAGTCGCTGGGATTAAAAGCCCTTCAGACGACTTTTTAAGAATTATCTCTTTGCGATTAGTACCATCATCACAAGTAACTTTGCACTCACCATTCAAAATGATCAGCAATTGCGTGCATTCTTTATGTGCATGAAATCCACGAACACATTTTTCACTAGCTTTAACCGTAAAAAGGCGGCTTATGTTGAAAGGAACTTTTTTGCTACCTTCATAAACAACAAGCAAAGCTTCGCTAGAGTCAAATGCTGGAAATGAAATTAGCTGAAGGTCTGGTAGGTTATGCATTTTGGCTACAGTCATTTACGACCCACCACCATTGTTTGCAAGTCTTCAAAAAAAGTATCAGGCATTTCAACCCCTAATTCTTTTTTTAAAATTGCCGTTTCAACAGGTAAAGAAATTGGCGTTGATGGATAGGCATTATAATTGAGCCCTGTGGATTTTTTTTCAAAATTTTTCTGAATAAAATCCACCATCTCTTTTAAAGAATGTGAGGTTGAAGCGCTCATATTAAAAGTAACATCATCAAGTGTTTTGACCATAAGCAACTTAGATATTACTTTTCCAAAATATTTAATATGTGCATATGGTCTGCTGAATTCAGGAGATGCAAGATTCGTTGCCAATCCATTTTTTATATTATAAATAAGCTTAGAAAACAGTTTTTCTTTTGGTTCATTTTCACCAAAAAAATAACCTATTCTTGGCCAAATAATTTTTGTTTGTTGATAATGCGTATTTCTGATGGATGTTAATATTTCATGTAATGATTTTTTGCACTGACCATAAAGTGTACTAGGGGTTAAGGGAGTTTTCTTTTCATCTAATATCCCTTTAGTCCAATCATATTCTGCAAGAGTTCCGGCCCCTATAAACATTTTCCCACCATTTTCACAGAAAGCCTCGAATAAGCTTATTGATGATTGCAACCAAGTAATATTTTCAAAAGCTGTCCAAAATTGTTGCGGGGGAACATGCCAAGCCAAATGCACCAAATGAGTTGGCTTTATGTTTTTTATTAGTTGCTC
>CAMDPB010000147.1 GCA_945903885.1 Candidatus Finniella inopinata | reverse complement strand
GGATCTAATAGATTGTCACCTAAACTCCTTAACTGCTCTTGCTGGTCATCAACAGAAAAAACGCCAATTTTTCCAACTAGCACAGCGTCAGCATACACCCCCCCATGAGCGTGAATAACAATATTTTTAATCCCTTTTGGAATAATAATAGGGGAACTCCCTTGATCCAAAACTTTATAGGCCCCAGTTGCTGTTACTAGTTCACCGTTATTGTTAAGTGCAAATTGCCCGTTTCTGGTTAACTTATTTCCTCTAGATGTTTGGACCATGAAATATCCATTTCCGCTAAGGGATACGTCTAGCGGATTGCCCGTTTGTCGGTAAGAACCATCTGCAAGATTGCGTAGTGACTTATTAGAGCTTACAAAGTGAACAACCTTTCCTTCTTTGCCTTTTTGCGTTGTATTTACAAGCTTCACCATATGACTTTTAAAACCAGGAGTGTTTGCATTTGCTAAATTGTTTGTTGAGGTAGCTAAACGTGCCCACTGAGCTTCTTGGGAAGATAAAGCAACTACATTTGGTTTTTGTACTGAGTGATTAGGCTTATGTATATGCATGTTTTGACAATTTTTTATTAGGTTTATATGTGTCAGTGCAAGAAGTATGCCAACAAAAAACTTGAATAGAATTCGTTAATTTCCTAAGGTGCGATAATGCAATTATTTATCGGCTAAGATTATGTCGCGTAAACTTTTTTATATTCCTGCATTCCTAGTCATTCTGTTAGGAGTAATTCCACTTTTTATTGATTTCTCAACTTATGCTGAGCCGTATATTATTGACGCTCAAAAAATGATTGGTAGAACCATAAAGACAGGGTCAATACGCCTGCAGCTATTGCCAACTCCACGAATCAAAATTCATGATCTTGTTCTTGGTAATGCCCCAAACGCAACTAAACCAGAAATGGTAAGGGTTAAAAGTGTTGGGGTGATTTTAAGTTTATTCGATTTACTAAAAGGCAAAATAGTAGTTAAAAGTGTTGATCTAAACGCCCCTGAAATAACATTAGAAAAGCCTAAAAATGGCAATTCAAACTGGGATTTTGATTTATCTTCAACAGAAAATAAAACAAAAGAGACAACTTCAAAACCAACAAATGCAGCTGCTGCAGGAATTGTCGTCAGCCATATTGATATATCTAATGCGACTGTTATTTATATAGACCATAAAGAAGGTTCTACAAAAACATTCAAAAATTTAAATATTGAAAGTGACAGTGAAACTCTTATGGGGCCATACAAAATACACGTTCACGCAGATTCAAATGAAAACAACATTGATATTGCAATGCTTACAGGAGCTATAAATTTTAGTGGAAAAACTGCATTAAAGACAGACATATCTGTAAGTCACAAAACCAAAAAAATCCACATCAACTTGGATGGTGCAGTGGATATCTCAAGGGAGCAGTTCTTAGGAAAACTTAAAGCGTCCTCGGCTGATTGTCCGTTGACTATAGAGTTGCCTCATCAAAAAATTGATTTGAGAAAACCTGTTGATATGCAAGGTGATATTCAAGCTACGGCACAAGAGGTTAGCATAAAGAATTTGCGTGTTGGTCACGCCATCGGTCAGCTATCGGGCATGCTGAGCTATAATATTTCTTCTCAGCTTTTTGATGCAGATCTTAAGTTCAAACACGAAGTAGATTCTATTAATATGCAATGTTCAACAAAAGATTTTAGTGAATTTGAATATCATATGTATGGTGAACATTATCAAGAAATATTGAGATGGTTTACGCAAGATCAAACCTTAGAAAATAAAATTGATATTAAGGGATCCTTTAAAGTAGAAAATGATTTACTAGTGTTTAAAAAAACAGCTATCCAGCTTGGTGATGCAAACGCTGATGCAAGTATTCAGTACAACACCACAACTAAGCAAGCCCAAGCAACTATACAGCTGCAAAGCATTCAACAATGGGCGCAGTTGTTTGGTCAATCCGTTCCATTTTCAGGGCCATCAGCCATTGCATTAAAGCTTGTTCCAAACAAAGAAAATATGGACATTTCAGTAAAAGTGTCTCTTGGCAAAGGAAACATACTTTTTGGTGGTTCTCTAGGACAGGGTGATCTGCTTGCAAAAGGAAACTTAACCCTAGAGCATATCAATTTGAATGATTACGTAGTGAATTTAGAAAGTACAGTTTTGGTCAAAAAAACTGAAATTGATTTAACTTTGAAAAAAATTGAATTGAAGGATAGAGCAGGACTTGATTTGTTTGCAGGTGGAAAGCTCCTAATCGATTTGAGCAAAGAAAAGCCACATATCGGTGGGTCAATCATTGCACAGCCAATCCAATTAACATCATATAACAGTGATGCTGTTTATTTGAGAAGAGCACTGTATAGGCCAGAAACAATTAGATATCAATTTTTGCAAATTGCAGCAAATGCTAATTCACGGTGGTCATCCGCTCCTATAAAACTACCTTTGCATGCGTTTACCATGAACTTGCAAATAAATGTACCTAAAATCACGTTAGGTGGGCTTTTTTTTGAAGCGTTGCAGTCGGACATCACTTTGAAAGCAGGGAAATTGGGCATTCCATTTTCTGCGCATATGTATGGAGGAAAACTAAGTGGCGCCTTGCAAGTTGAATCCGCAAGTGATCAAAGCATTGGTTTAGCAGTTAAGTTTGATAATATTGCTATAGAAAAAATTCAAGCAGCAGCTTCACATTTTTCTAGTGGAAAGGCTTCTGGTGAAATAGATCTAAAAACTCATGGTAATTCCCAGTATGATTGGGTGAGCAAGCTTAAAGGTCAGGCAAATTTCACCGTTAAAGATGGAATTGTTAAGGGCTTCGACCTAAGTGCTATTACGAGTTTGTTAAAGAAGCCTAGTAATCTACTTGATCTAAAAAATCTTCAGGACTGTTTTAGTGGCAAAGGGCAAACACCATTTTCCAATGCAAGCGGGAAATTTACCATAGTAGATGGTGTTGCAACTACAAATAATTTGATTCTAGAAGCAACCGATGCTCAGCTAAAAGCCGAAGGTCAGGCAGATCTTTTGAATTGGCAAATGCGTTTTGCAGGTGAAGTTTTAGCGCCAACCTTAAAAAATGTTCCGCCAATAAAGTTCACCATTAAAGGTCCACTAGATCAGCCAAGTTATAATCTAGACCTTAAAGAGTTGCAGCAATTGTTTTTGCAAAAAGGTGCTGGTGATTTGGTATCAAAAACACTTGGAAAGGCAATTCCAGGTCTTGATAAATTGATTCCTGGATTGGGCAAAAAAGCGAAGGGCGATACAGCCCCGAAAGCAAGCAATTCAAATGCACCAGAAGATAACGCGCCCATTAAGGCTGACAAAGTTGTGAAGGGGCTTTTGAAAGGTATTTTTGGGTAGGATTTAAAAATAAAACCGTCCTGACAATTACAAAAAATTAAGCTAACATGGTAGTATGGAACTTATATACTTACCAATGGCAGATATCTACTTTTCCTTACCTTTGCTTTTAGCAATCGGGTTAGGTGGAGGTATTATTTCGTCAATGTTAGGAATTGGTGGGGGTATTATTATTACGCCTAGCCTAATGAGCATTGGTATTCCATCAGCCGTTGCTATTTCAACGCAATTAAATAATTCCGTAGGCACTAACTTCAGTGGATTTTTAGCATATCAGCAAGAAC
>CAMDPB010000146.1 GCA_945903885.1 Candidatus Finniella inopinata | reverse complement strand
GGTCGTACATTCCCGATTATTGCAGATGATTACTGCGACATGGAAAAAGGGACGGGGGCCGTAAAAATTACACCAGCCCATGATTTTAATGACTTTGAAATAGGAAAGCGCCACAGTCTAGAAAAAATTAATGTGCTTGATGAGCGCGCCCATCTAAATGAAGCTACTCCCGAAGCTTACCGGGGCATGTACTGTATTAAAGCAAGAGCTGCTGTTGTTGCTGATTTGGAAGCACAAGGATTTATTGAAAAGACCGAAGAAATCACAAGCCCCACACCATATGGAGAGCGCTCTGGAGTTGAGCTTCAGCCTTATTTAACTGATCAATGGTTTGTTGATGCAGCAGTATTGGCGAAACCAGCCATTGATGCAGTTAAAACAGGTAAGATCAAGTTTGTGCCGCAGCATTGGGAAAATACCTATTTTGAATGGCTAAACAATATTCAGCCATGGTGTATTTCACGTCAAATTTGGTGGGGACATCAGATTCCTGCATGGTTCGGACCAGATGGCGAAATATTTGTTGAAAAGACAGAAGAAGAAGCATACGCAGTAGCACGCAAACAATTAGGTGAAAATGTGGCACTTCGACGAGAGACCGATGTGCTTGATACTTGGTTTTCCAGTGCTCTATGGCCATTTACAACCCTTGGGTGGCCCGACAAAACGCCAGAACTTAGCCGCTATTATCCAACCAATACTTTGGTAACCGGGTTTGATATTATCTTTTTCTGGGTTGCCCGTATGATTATGATGGGCATGCACTTCATGGGCGATGTGCCGTTTAAGACTGTATACATACATGCTTTAGTGCGCGATGAAAAAGGTCAAAAAATGTCAAAGAGCAAAGGAAATGTAATCGACCCTTTGATATTGATGGATAAGTACGGGTCAGATGTTGTGCGCTATACACTGGCAGCCCTTGCAGCGCCTGGACGCGACATTAAGCTTGGAGAAAGCAGAATCGAAGGATACCGCAATTTCTGTACTAAAATTTGGAATGCTGCGCGCTTTTTAGAAATGAATGATTGTGAATTTGAGCAAGGATTCATCCCATCATCAGATGCACACCCCATTGACCAATGGATGGCTAATCATCTTGCTGAACTTAAGGACACAACAATCAATCATCTGAATGAACATCGGTTTGACTTAGCAGCACAGGGGCTTTACCAAAGTTTTTGGTATGTATTTTGTGATCAGTACCTAGAAGCACTAAAAGTGCTGATACAGGGTGACCAAGCTGACACTACAAAAAAAATGGCGATGCAGGCTCTGTTTGAGTATTTAAGTATACTGCATCCAATTATGCCAAGCATCACAAGCTATTTAGCAAAATATTTCAAAATGCATGAGTGTTTAACTGATTACAAACATGCTGAAAAGAAAGTTCATTTTGCTTCTAATCACACAAGTACGTTATGGTGCATGATTGATGAAGTTCGTTCTTTGAAGGGATTATTAAATATTTCGGGCGGTGCCATGCTTAAGGCATATATAAAATTTGAGCCAGAGCTTAAAAATAAATTTGATCCTTATTTAAGTGTATTAAGTTCAATGGCACGTTTTTCTTCAATTGAATCATTGAATTCAGATACGCCGCCTAAAAACAGTCTGCCATGTGTTGTGCAAGGAGCAACCATTTATGTGACTTTTGATACGGCACTTGATACTATAAGTGCTAAAAGCATTTTGTCTCAAAAAAAAGAGGCACTTGAAAAAGAAGCGCAGCATTTAGAAAAAAAATTACAAAATGAAGCTTATAAAAACGCTAAGCCTGAGCAATGGCAAGAAGATAGTGATTTGTTGAAATTCAAGCATGTAGAAAGCGAAAAGCTGACACAATTTATAGGTTTGTTAGAATGATCATTCCAAAGATCGAGGCATTCTTTAAAATAATTCTGAAAATTGCTTGACAAAAAAACGGCGATTGATTAGTTTCAGATCATTGCCTAGGGTAATAAACCCGGGGGTGTAGCTCAGTTGGTTAGAGCGCCGGCCTGTCACGCCGGAGGTCGCGGGTTCGAGTCCCGTCACTCCCGCCATTCTATATTTTGGTTTATCTGTGACTTATTTTTCCCACATTATTGATTTAGAGCAAGCACACCTTCGCGGAAGACCAATGTCTTTTAGCGCCTCAAAAGATCAGTGTGAACACATTATGGAAGTTTTTGACTTGCTTGACTTGAAGTCATTTACTGTTCAGACTCATATCAATCAGCTTATTAATAAAACGTACGAAGTAAACGGAAGTTTAAATGCAGTTGTAGTTCAATCAAGTGTTGTAAGCTGCGAGCCGGTAACGACAAGCATTAGCGAACAATTTACTGTAATGCTCATGCCTTCACAAAAGCGGCTAGATGAATATGAGGAATCGCACCCAGATGATGATTGTGATGTATTTGTTGCTGGAGAATATGACATTGGAAATTTGGCATTAGAATATCTTTCCTTAAGCCTACCAACCAATCCAAAACTTGCAGGAGAGTCTGCTGACCATATAGAGTTTGACGAAAATGAAAAAGAAATTGTTGCATCACCCTTTGCGACCCTCATGGATAAGCTAAAAGACAAATAATTGTGCATATAAGGTTCATTAAAAATGCGTGAAGTTGCTCTAGACACAGAAACCACTGGTCTTAGCCATAAAGATGGTCATCGAATTACTGAAATTGGGTGTGTCGAGCTTGTCCACCGTATACCAACAGGACGTACTTTCCATTGTTATGTTAATCCTGAACGAGACGTGTCGCCTGGTGCATCAGCGGTTTCAGGTCTCACCTATGATTTTTTAAAAGACTTTCCTACGTTTTCTTCTATTGCTCAGGAATTTCATGAGTTTATTCAAGAATCGACTTTGGTTATCCATAACGCGTCATTTGATATCGGTTTTATTAATGCAGAGTTTTCTCGTGTGAATCTGCCATTTCTTGAAGTAAAAGATACGATTGATACGGTTATCATGTCACGAAAAAAATTTCCAGGCCAACCTGCAAACCTTGATGCCTTGTGTAAACGCTTTAATATCGATCTTTCTAAAAGAACAAAACATGGCGCTTTAATTGATGCTCAGCTTCTGTCAGAAGTGTATATTGAACTTATGGGAGGCCGGCAAACTGAACTGTTTAAACCAGAGGCAGCTAATGAGCCCACTGCAATTACATCAAATAACGTTTATCGCGAACCAAGACTATTTGCGATTAAGGAAAATGAACTCCATGAACACGAAGAATTTTTAAGGTTACTTAAAGATCCTTTGTGGAAAAAAATATCCTAATGGCATTAGAAACTATTAGCGTAGACCCTCGCATAGAAGCAGATTCAGCATATGTCACAAATTTAAGTTTGTGCCAAGTTCGCCTGTGCAACAATGCGGCATTTCCATGGTTAATGCTTGTTCCCAATACAAATGTTATTGAACTGGTAGATTTAAGCGAAGCTGATCAACAGCTATTGATGAAGGAAATCTGTTTAGCCAGTTCAGTTATGCGTCAGCTGTATAATCCCAAAAAATTGAATGTAGCCAGTATTGGCAATGCTGTACCGCAAATACACGTACATGTGGTGGCAAGGTTTGAAAATGATGGAGCATGGCCACGACCAGTTTGGTATTGCGGCTTAGAAAGCGCTTATTCAGAGGATGAGCGCGAAAAACAGATTCTC
>CAMDPB010000145.1 GCA_945903885.1 Candidatus Finniella inopinata | reverse complement strand
CTCCCTGCTTTTGCTTTTCTACGTTGAAGCCAAACGGGAACGTCATCTTCCTTTACGGTTACTAAATCATCCGGGATACCAGCTTTACGAAAATATTTTTGGGCAATGACATCACTTGCCACTTGTGACCAATGTGCAGGCACTTCAATGTTTTCTTGGTGAAATACAACCGATCCATCAGGATTTTTAATTTCACTAGCTGTTAAGCGAAAATCAATTCCTTCATATGGGGACTGCCCTGCAACCGTAAATCGACGGTGTATTTTCATTGAAACCTCACTGCTTAAAAATAAAATAGACTCACATTAACTGAAGAGAAACACACAATCCTTTGGCAAAAGCTTAAGAATGAAGTACATTTCTAATATCAGATTGTGCTCATATTAATATGCAAAAATAGATACATTTCAAGTCTTGAATTTCACCCAAAAGATGTGTAAGCAAACTTGATATGGTACTAATAATACAACAAAAAGTCTTTAAATGATAGAATATTGATAATTATGGAAGTTTTGCTAAAAATTGTGTGTTTAGTAGTAGCTATAGTGCTGCACGAGCTTAGTCATGGTTTGATGGCTTATATTTTTGGAGATCGAACAGCCCAATATGCTGGTCGATTAAGCCTGAATCCCATTAGCCATATTGTCCCTATAGGTTCAATAATTTTGCCTTTTATTTTGTTTTTTACAGGCGCTCCGTTTTTAATAGGCTGGGCAAAACCGGTGCCGGTCAACTTTATAAACCTTAGACCACAAAAACTAGGCGTCTTTCTTGTTGCTTTTGCCGGACCATTGATGAACATATTTTTAGCCCTTATTGCAAGCATTCTGTGGAAAATGGGGGTTTTCAACCTTGAAGTAGCAAATGCAGCTATTCAAATTAACGTGATTTTAGCTGCTTTTAATTTATTGCCAATTTTACCTCTTGATGGCGGACGAATGATCACCTGCTTTTTGCCACAGAATCATAAATTTTTTTATTTCTTTGAACGGTTTGGATTAGTAATTGTGATAGGCGCCTTAATGATGTTCAGTGGCCCAATTCACAAACTTATTTTTGGCATAGCAAATATGATTTTAGCTCTGTTGAATATGTTGATTTAGTCTGAGATATACAGATGTCCAACATTCGCAAAGTTAATCAAGAAGATATCCCACAGCTTGAAATTCTTTTTCTACTTACACGTATAAAAACATTTCCAGAACGTCCTGAGCATGAATTTCAGATCGGTGATTATCAAAAATCTACAGCTGATGATGAAGTATGGGTGATGGAAGAAGCCAATAAAATCATTGGTTTTGTGTCCACATATTCTGCAGATAATTTCATTCATAATTTGTTTATTCACCCAATCCACCAAAAGTGCGGTAATGGTACACAACTATTAAAAGTTGCTGAAAAAAACCTCGGACGACCAATGACTCTTAAAATTGCTATGGATAATTTAAAAGCATCTGGTTTTTATGAAAAGCATGGCTGGCACAAAGTTTCTGTTCATGAAGATACAGTAGAAGCATACACTTTGTATAAAAAAGATTAGGAACTATCTGGCATTCAAGCATTTGAACAGCCAATTAAAATAGTCACTGATACAGTGATGCACACAATATAATTTATAAGCCAATAATTGTTTTTATGTCATGTTTTTAAAATATGTCACTATATAAAAAATCAATGCCTGATTTTCGGTCGCATGTATTTTTAAAATCATTATGATATATCAAAGCTGTTGAGCTTATGATGAAGCGAATGAAGATGTTAACAACTGAGATAATTCAAGAATTTTACAAAGCGCTACTCAATAAAAACTCTGAATATGAAGGTGTATTTTACGTAGGAGTTAAAACAACGGGAGTATTTTGTCGCCCAACTTGCCCTGCACGAAAACCAAAATTTGAAAATTGTGAATTCTATAAAACTGCTGAAGAGGCATTACTTGCTTCGTTTAGGCCGTGTCTACGTTGTCGCCCTCTGTCTCATCCCAATCATGTTTCAGATTTGGTTCGCATCCTTGTTGATGCAGTTGAGGCTACTCCTGAAAAACGCTGGAGAATTCGTGATTTTGATAAGCTATGTGTAGATGCATCAACAGCTCGTCACCAATTTAAAAAAAGATTTGATATGACATTTGTAGAATATGCTCGAGCACGCCGCATGGGGATTGCAATGAAACAAATTAGAGAAGGAAAAACAGTGACTGAGACGCAATTAGATACTGGGTATGAATCAAGCAGTGGCTTTAGGGATGCATTTTCTAAAATCATGGGAGCTGCACCTACAAATTTTGACAAGCACCATAATGTTCTTAAGGCATCCTGGTTAGACTCTCCCCTTGGCCCTATGCTTGCAATTGCAGATGATGAAGCTCTATATTTGTTAGAATTTGTTGAGCGCCGAGGTCTAGAGCGTGAAATAGAGCGACTTCGCATAAAAACAAAATCAGCCATTATCCCAGGCATTACTGATCCCATTAAATCAATTGAGGCAGAACTGAAATTGTACTTTGAAGGAAAGTTAAGAAATTTCAAAACGCCAATACACCTTATGGGAACCCCGTTTCAAAAACTTGTCTGGGAAGAACTTATGCGCATCTCTTTTGGCACAACAAGAAGCTATGGAGATCAAGCCGCAGCAATCGGCAAACCGTTCGCATATCGAGCAGTAGCAAATGCCAACGGCAGGAATCAACTTACCATTATTATCCCTTGCCACCGTATCATTAATACTAATGGTGAACTAGGTGGCTATGGCGGAGGAATTTCTCGCAAAAAGTGGCTGATTGATCATGAGAATCAGAAAGCATAGCCCCTACCCCCAGCTACTTTGCCGGTAACCTTCTTTTTCCTCTTGAACATCGAAACAATACATCGCATGAGGTGCAGCAATAAGTCGCTCAACTCCTATGGGTTTACCTGTAGCCGAGCAATATCCATAGCTACCATCTGCCAGTCTCTGCAGAGCTGATTCTACTTCATGACGTAGATTCTGTTCGTGTTCTTGGTATTTATGGTGATTAAAACGCAAACCATCCATAGTACTTTGGTCAACAAAATCAGGTTCTCGATTAGCATTTTCTGGAAACGAAGAAGAAATTAATTGCTCTTCTTCAAGCAAACTCTGCAATTCTTGGTATAACCTATCTTGAAAATATCGCGTCATCCTGGGGGACATATACACTGAATCGTTTAAGGGATCGTATCCTAACATCTTGCGATAAATTACTGTCATTGATGTACTCGACATCTCGTTGCTGAGTGCATTTATAAAATTTTAATTAAATATTGACCACGTGAAAAATTAGAGTGTTTTCACATATTTTATAAACTGATTTACAGGCATAAAACTGCTGTAATTTTTGATTTTACAAACACGGATCAATAACTCTATTGATTCTGAGCCCTTAGAACTGGTCTTAATGAATTTAAAAATTGAATAAAATTTGCAAAGATACATACAAAGGAGAGAGAATTATGTATCCGAGTAATTTAAGGGACGAAGACTGGGAAAGTATTCGTCATTATTTTGAATATGAGAATGGTTATTGCGATAGGGCGATTCACCCGAGACAGTCATTAATCAACGGAACTCTTTATGTGGCAAAAACCGGTGCTTTAACTCTTAAACAAATTCATTAAGACAGGTTCTAAATGTCTATTTATTCTGGGAATAACTACCTTTATACAAAA
>CAMDPB010000144.1 GCA_945903885.1 Candidatus Finniella inopinata | reverse complement strand
GTGATTTTGGTTCAACCGACGTAGTATTTGTGATTGGTGCGAATGACATTACTAACCCAGCTGCAAAAACGGATAAAACCTCACCAATTTATGGTATGCCAATTTTGGATGTTGAGAAGGCGCAAACCGTCTTCTTTGTGAAGCGTTCGTTGGCTTCAGGTTATGCAGGTGTTGATAACGAACTGTTTTATCGCGACAACACAATGATGGTGTTGGGTGATGCTAAAAAAGTTTGCGATGAGTTAGTAAAAGCGTTAAAAGGCGGAGGCCACTAATTCGTGCTTCCTGTCATTTATGGGTGTGAGGGGTTAACCCTTACACAAGCAGAGCAAGACTTTTTCAATAAAGCCCAACCTTTGGGCTTTATTCTTTTTGAGCGTAATTGTGAATCTCCTCTTCAAGTCAAAACTCTAATAGCTCAGCTTAAAGCATGCGTAAATCACACAGACGTTCCTATTTTGATTGATCAAGAAGGGGGTAGGGTTGTTCGTTTAAAACCTCCTCATTGGCTGCCAAGACCTGCTGCGAAAACCTTAACTTCTGCACAAGCTGTATATGACAATGCATTATCAATGGCTCATGAATTGGTTGAACTGGGTGTTACAGTGAATTGTGCGCCATGTGCCGATTTATTAATTGATGGTGCAGCAGATATTATTGGTGATCGGGCGTTTAGTGCTGATCCAGCAATTGTTACCGAATATAGCCTTGCTATGTTAAAGGGATTAGAAGACGGTGGAATTATTCCAGTAATTAAGCATTTGCCTGGGCACGGACGCGCACCAGTTGATAGTCATGAAGAGCTGCCTATTGTTGAAATAGACCATGCAACGTTAAATCAAACAGATTTTGTGCCATTTAAAGCATTGGCAAAAGCTAGCAAAACTGCTTGGGGAATGACCGCCCATGTTATTTATTCTGATGTTGACACTGTAAACGTGGCGACTCAATCAAGTCATGTGATTGATTCAATTATTCGAACTGAAATTGGTTTCAAAGGGTTTTTGGTAAGCGATTGCTTAACTATGAAAGCGCTTTCAGGAAGCTTTGAAGAAAAGGCCAGAAAATCACTTCAAGCTGGCTGCGATGCAGTATTAATGTGCAAAGGCAGCGTGCAGGAATTTGAAGATGTTGCGCGTGGGTGTGACTAAGCCTGCTGTCAACAGGCCATTACCTCCTTTGACAAAATCATTATAATAATTTAATTTCACAACAATACCAGGGGTGCCCACATTCGGGCTGAGAGGCGTTTGCCAACCCTTATAACTTGATCTGGCTTGCACCAGCGTAAGGAGTGTTTATGAAAAAAGCTCGTATTGCCACGTACTTGGCAAATATTCTCGATCATTTTGATACATCATTGTATGGGTTTTTAGTACCTATTCTTGCGCCTTTATTTTTCCCAAGCAGTGAACCAATTGTTGCCCTGCTTCAAGGGTATGGCATTGTCATTATTGGTTTTATAACACGTCCCCTTGGGGCTTGGTATTTTGGAAAACGGGCAGATATGGTTGGGCCGCATGCAGCCCTAATCACAACAATTACAGGAATGACTATAACTACTTTGTGTTTTACTTTGCTTCAGCCCTACCAGCTTTGGGGCGTAGGCGGAGCCATTGGCTTGTGTATCTTGCGTGGAATTCAAAACTTCTTTGGGGCAGGGGAAACAAGTATTGCTGGGCTATATGTTCTGGAAAATACGGAAGTTGATCAGCAACATCCTATTACAAGTCTTTACCTTAGTAGTACCATGATGGGTATTTTCTTGGCTTGCGGCGTTTCAAGTGTTTTATTTTATTGTGATAATCCACAGTTATATTGGAAGTGGCCTTTTTATGGTTCTGTTGTTACAGGTATTACGGGTTGGTGGTTACGGCATCAAGTTGCTCCAACTTTCGTGAAGAATGAATCCACGCAAGGTAAGACCAATTGGAGGGGGATCATTAGGCTTATTCCTATTACAGGATTTTCCTATATTTTATATTCAGCACCTTTTGTGTTTTTTAATACCTTTGCTGCACTTGTGACTAGAGTGGGTATGAAAAACCTGATGCTATCAAATACATTTTTGATGATTTTTGATATGGGGTTATTGGTATTATTTGGGCCAATAATGCGTAAAATGGATGCGCAAAAACTGCTACTTAATATTGCTGCCGTGAGCATGGTGATGATACCCATTTTATTTTGGTATATTCCTTTTGTGGAATTGCTAGGAGCAGTGATAATTCGAATGATTATTATCACTTTTGGTGTTGCTTTTTGTATTCCGTTGCACCGGTGGTATGTATCAGAATTTCCAGCGAATAATCGTTACACGACTACGGCTATTGGGTATGCTATTGGGTCAGAAACATTGGGAAGAAGTTTTCCCGCAGTTGGCCTTGCGTTGTGGCACTTAACTAATTTTGCAATTGTGCCTGGAATATATATTTCCTTAGTTGGCTTATGGGCAATTTTTAATATTCTTTTATCTAAAAGAAAAGTTTAAAATAAAAATTAAGGATTTATTAAGATTAGTAATTCTATTATTCTGTTAAAATATTACCAGAAGTGATGTCTAAATGCGTATTTATATTAATATTTTGTGCAAACCATTATTTTTAATTTTTTTATGCTGTAATGCATTAGTTCCCATGGAAGTTGATATAGAAAATGACAGTGTTCCACTTGGTGAAAAAACAATCACACCTTTTCAAGGATATCGTGTTCATTTTTCTAGTTGTCAGGATCGTTTAACTCAAATGTATAGTAATCTTGACTGCTCGGGATATCGACATCGTTTTGTTCAAGGTGCTAAGTATGTTTGTGAGCTTGGAGCAGAAGTGCTTGTTTCTGTAGCTGTTGTTGGAGGAAGTTTAGCCTTACTATCGGTTGCTTCTTCTCTTCAAACAAAAGGCGAAGAGCAGGGGGCACATTATGAAACGCACACTCGCTATGTTTGTAGCTACGATTCTGATGGGAATAAAACTTGTAAAACAGAACGATACACAGAATGTTACGGCCCATATGAAGCATGCCAGGATCTAGATGCAGCAAGTGCGCTTTTTGCTATTGGTGGTGTAGGGATTTTAGGGACTGGGGTATTCTGGTGTTACAAAATTTATAATGATTACGAGAGATTTTGCCTGCGTAGATAAGTTTAGTGATAGGCCACTACCTAAAGTGCTGAAAATTGGCTATAAATGAAGTCAATTCATAGAAATTTGTAGTGTATGGCACAGTCTTCTTTATCAAGTATTTATCGTTCTCACACCTGTGGGGAATTACGCGAAACTCATGTTGGCCAGCAGGCCCGTATTTCTGGGTGGGTTCACCGTAAGCGTGACCATGGAAATTTGGTGTTTATAGATTTGCGTGACCATTATGGGATTACACAATGTGTGCTTCAAAGTGATTCAGCAGCCTTTGCAATTGTTGAAGGTTTAAAAAATGAAACAGTGGTTACTTTTGATGGGCAAGTTGTAAAGCGCAGTGATGAAGTTATTAATGATAAAATGCCAACGGGTTATGTTGAGCTTGTAATTGAAAAAGCTACTGTTCAATCAGTTTCAGAAATGTTGCCGTTGCAAGTAAATGCAGAAACAGATTTTCCTGAGGAAACGCGGTTAACATACAGATTTTTAGATTTGCGTCGTGAAAAGCTGCACCAAAACATTGTACTGCGTTCAAAGGTTATTCAGTCCATTCGAAATCGTATGGTGGCGCAGGACTTTTTGGAATATCAAACACCTATTCT
>CAMDPB010000143.1 GCA_945903885.1 Candidatus Finniella inopinata | reverse complement strand
TAAGAAATTTCATGACTTTATTGCATTTGTATCTAATAAACCTTATTGTGATGAAACAAAAGACACAATAAGCTTATTAGATACTTATGAAGGCAGAACATACTCACAAAGTTAATCAGGTTGAGCAAGCATTAGTATTATTACGGAGGCATCTTTGACTGGGATACTGCCCAGAAAAACCTGCAAGCCTTTGACGAACGAGCTGAATCACCTACTTTGTGGGATGACCCTGCTGCTGCACAAAAAATCTTAAAAGAACGCGATACACTAAGAACAGCATTAAAACGAGTCACCGATTTAAAACAAGACCTTGACGATACCGTAACTTTAATTGAGTTAGCAGAAGCAGAACAAGACATTTCCACAGAAGCGGAAGCAGAAAAAGAATTAGATGTTTTATGCGCAAAAGCCCTTAAGCTGCAGCTAGAAAGCCTGCTCTCAGGTGAGGCTGACTCTAGCAATGCTTTCATTGAAATCAACGCCGGTGCTGGTGGCACAGAAGCCCAAGATTGGGCAGAGATGCTAGCACGCATGTACACCCGCTGGGCTGACAGCAAAGGATACAAACTTGAAATTTTAGACGAAAGTCCAGGGGAAGAAGCTGGCCTAAAATCAATTACCATCAAAGTTGATGGATTCAGATCATATGGATGGCTTAAAACTGAAAGCGGTGTGCATCGATTAGTGCGCATTTCTCCCTTTGATTCAAACGCACGTCGCCACACAAGTTTTGCGTCCGTTTGGGTATACCCTGAAGTTGATGAAAATATTGATATTCAAATTGAAGAAAAAGATTTAAGAATTGATACTTACCGCGCATCTGGTGCAGGTGGACAGCACGTTAACAAAACAGAAAGTGCCATTCGCATTACGCACCTTCCAACCAACATTGTGGTGCAATGTCAAAGCGACAGATCACAACACCGTAACCGCGCACAAGCCTATGCTATGCTGCGTGCTAGACTTTATGAACTTGAACTTCGTGAACGTGAAGCAAAAATGAGTGCTAGCAATAGCTCAAAAACTGACATCGGTTGGGGACACCAAATTCGTTCATACGTACTACAACCATACCAAATGGTAAAAGATACCAGAACAAGCGTAGAGCGCGGCAATGCCCAAGGTGTGCTTGATGGTGATATTGATGTGTTTCTAGAGGCAAGCCTAGCTCAACGTATTGGAGAAAAATAAGAGAACCCAATTAACTACATATGATTAGCTTTAAAATATAACGCCGCTGATGTTTGACTTTCTTTAAGATGTTGTAGGAGATTTGCTAAAGAGCTATGTTGAAAATAGTAACATGCATCACCTACTTTAGAAGCATCAAATTCACCATCCATTATCTCTACAATTTTTTTCACTTCTTCTTTCTTTATTCCAATATCTTTCATTTTTTGGATTATTTCTTTTCTCAGTGTCTTTCTCTGATCGATGATATCTCCAACTTCATGAGTCATTACATTATAAGTGGGTGTACTAAGATAAGATCTATTTGGAAACAATATACAATTAAAATCACTAATCATGATTGATAGCTCTGTGAATTCCTCCATTTGAGCTACTATAGTTTGTTTTGCAGAAAGTGCTTTAGTTTGATCAGCACTTGCTTTAAGAGCAGGTTTTACAAGGCTATCGTGACCAATTTCTCCATATTTTTCCATAGCAACAATAGTCATTGTACTTACAAGCATTAAGAGTAAAGCGGTTTTTCTAATCATTTTTTCTCTAAATTTTTTTGTATGTAATGTGTAAGCTTTTTTAGAAATATTAAAAGGGTGATTTATTAAAAAATTTTCTCGTTGTAAAAATTATTTCTTTTCTAATCCCCCCTAAGCACCAGGTCTGTGTTGCACAAATCAATAAGCACTTCATTTTAGAACCTGGACCTGTCCCCACCAAATTCTGCGACTTTATCTACCCATCCTTCACGAAAGCTAGAAACACTATCATTAGAAGAATGTTTTGCATTTTGCCCCCGCTATAAAACTAGCATTGCCGTTATATGGCTCGGCAAAAGTCGTGATATTTTTTCAAACAAGCTATTTTGATTTGCTGCGGTTTCACAATGTATTAAATGGTAAAAGATACTAGAACAAGCGTAGAGCGCGGCAATGCCCAAGGCGTACTTGATGGTGATATTGATGTGTTCCTAGAAGCAAGTCTTGCGCAACGCATTGGCGAAAAAGATTAAGAAGATTTCAATTGCTTAATATACTTCTCAAGTTTTCTAAATTCATCCTGCTGAACAGCTAAAATCGTCTTTACCGAAGCCTTCAATTCTTGAATTTCTAGTTCTGCCTTCAAATTAATATGATAATCCTTTTCGGCCCTGATTCTGTCTTTTGCTTCTTGACGATTTTGACTCATCATAATAATTGGCGCCTGAAGTGCTGCTATGCAAGAAAGCACCAAATTTAAAAAGATATATGGATAAGGATCAAATGGTTGAAAAAAAAGCACCCATGAATTTAATCCAATCCACACAATCATCATAATCATAAATAAAATAATGAATGTCCAGCTACCGCCAAATTCTGCAACTTTATCTGCCCATCGTTCCCCTAAGGTAGGAGCAGTGTTTTTAGAAGGAAGTTTTTGCATTTTTGCCCCCGTTATAAAACTAGTTAATTTCAGTTATATGGCTGAGCCAAAGTCGTGATATTTTTTCCAACAAGCTATTTTGTTTGCTGCGGTTTTGCAGTGTATCAAATGGCATTTCTTCAATGCGAATTTCCTGATTTTTACAACAAAACTTTGGGCCACTTTCATTAACAATAAGACACTGACCACATATCCCCTGCATCATACATTGCATTGGAATATTGATATTCGCAATTGTTTTAAGTGCTGGATTCAATAAATTTTTAAGCTGAACGAGTTCTTTGGCAATTGCTTCTTGCATAAGCGTTGAACCCATAACAAACAGCCAATCAATAGACGGCAATATATTTTCATTTTTTAAATAGTGGAACCCATCTATAGCATTGCCTTGCTGCTCACCAGGTGCTGCTTCTGCGTAATACCACCACATTTTATGTGCAGCATTTTCAATGTCTTCTACATGCGTTCTATCAGCACTTGAGCGATACCCCGCCACCCAATGCACTGTGTTGCCCTTTTCTTTTAAAGCTTCAGCCAAATGAATAAGGGCTAAATTAAAATGTCCGCCGCCAACCAGCAAAATGTTTTTGTTAGCTGGCAATTCAGTGGGCGTTCCAGTAGGGCCCATTAAGCTGATCAGCTCACCTGGTTTCAGATATTGCACTAATAATGATGAACACCCTATTTCGACAATAACAAATGTAATGATTCCGCTTACTTTATCAACCTTAACCGGGGTAAGCGCCAAAGCTTCCATAGCCAAACGAGTGTCATTCATAATAGGTGCAATAGATTCAAAATTTTGAAGGCGATAAAATTGGCCAGACTGAAATGCTGAAGCGGCAAGAGGCGCCATGATTTCAATTTGAACTAGGTTTTTAGCAAGTCTGGAGACAGCAACTACTTTTGCAGTCAGCAACCCTGTCAACTCAACCTTAGGCAAGGGAGGCTTAGATTTTAAGTCATGGCTGATCGCTTTATAACCATTTTTAGCACTAGCAATAGCTTTGACCACACTACCCGCGTAAGCAGGATTTGCATCACCAAAGCTGGCATGGGTTTCACTTAAGAGTTCATGATGAGTACCAACCGCCATAATAATACATCGCGCAGGTAAAAATTCTTCAATGTCTCCACGTTT
>CAMDPB010000142.1 GCA_945903885.1 Candidatus Finniella inopinata | reverse complement strand
CTGCTGCTGTTTTTCTAAAGATATAATTAGCTGAGCTAAAGATGTATTTTGTGATGCGCAAAAAGCATCAATAACTTCCCAGAATTGGGGTTCTAAACGTACGCTGGTAGCGTGCCCTTGCACAACTACCGAGCGCTTAATCATTATTTACGCATTTCCTACAACGCCAACATTAGACTGTTGGTTGTGGTAAAGCGCCGCAAAATCTACTGGTTGCAAGAAAAGTGGAGGGAATCCGGCATTACTTGTAACATCAGAAAGAATCTGGCGTGCATAAGGAAATAGCAATGTTGGTGTTTGAATCATCAACAAGCCTGCTAGCATTTCATCGGGTACATTCTCAATTTGGCATAGCCCTACGTATTGAAGCTCAATCAAGAACAATGGTTTGTTTTCTTGCTTTGCTTCTACATTAATCATCAACATAACTTCATAAGTTTGGTCGTCAATTTTTTTGCCATTAGCATTGATATTAATGTTTATCTCAGGCTGTTCAGTAATGTTAGCACCAAAACCAATTTGATTTTCAAAAGATAAATCACGAATTCCTTGAGCAGCAATGCTAAAAGTTGGCTCTAATTGAGCGTGCGTTTCTGTCATATTAATTTTATGTTAAAAAGTGATGGTGGTAGTATTGCTAATGTGGTTAAATTCCGCAAGGAAATTTTAATAGAATATGGCTTTGGTTCCTCTACAAAAAATTATTGAAGTTTCTGAATATCGGCTTTTGGTGGCGGCTATTTTAGAGCAATCGCTCGAGTGGGTTTTTATGCATTTGCCAACGCTGGTTTTGTCAGATGAGCAAAAGCAAAGGTTAGATGAATACGTACAGCGTCGTGCAAAGGGAGAGCCTATTGCCAAAATATTGGGCCATAAAGAATTTTACGGTCGACATTTTTTCACGAATGCCCATACTTTAGACCCAAGGCCTGATTCTGAAACATTAATAGATGCTATACGTAAGTATTTTTCAGCTGCTGAGCCATATCAAATTCTTGATCTAGGGCTGGGTACAGGGTGTTTGTTATTTACAATTTTATGTGAGCTTCCCAATGCATATGGTGTAGGGGTCGATTGCAGCTGGGATGCATTAATGGTTGCTAAAAGAAACCAAGAAAAATTAAACCTTACGAATCGGTCTTGTTTAATTCAAAGCAGTTGGACAACGGCTTTACAAGGGAAATTTGACATTATCATCAGTAATCCTCCTTATGTTGCTACTACAGAATTGCTTGACGTATCAACTTTGCATGATCCAACTATGGCGCTGTTTTCGGGAAAAACAGGCGTTGAAGCGTACGAACAAATACTTCCAAAACTCAAATTACTCTTAAAACCCAGTGGAAAAGCATTCCTTGAAATTGGGAAAGGTCAAGAATTGTGTGTTGAAAAAATCGCAATGGCAGCTGGTTTAATAAATGAGGGTGTATTCAGGGATCTGTCTGGCGTTGTGCGTGTGCTATGCTATAGTCCAGGCAAAGCATAAGACATTTTAAATTTTATGAATAAGTTTGATCTCATTTTCCTAGGTGTGCTGGTTCTTTCAGCGTTTATGGGTATTGTACGCGGCATCACTAAGGAAATACTTAGTTTGCTTTCATGGGTTGGCGCAGTTGCCATGTCATACCTATTGTTCCCCGTAACCCAGCATTTTGCACGTACTCAAATTTCAAATCCTATGTTGGCAGATGGTGTTACCATCTTTGCTATCTTTATTATCTTTTTGGTGGTGCTAACTTTAGTGAGTCATTTCTTAACATCGCGTGTGCGTGCGAGTGCGCTAAGCGGTGTTGATAGGTCCTTAGGCGTTGCTTATGGATTACTAAGAGGCTGCGCTCTACTTTTCATTTTTGAGTTGGTTATTAGCTGCATGTGGTTACGCCCTGATCATCCTGAACTTATAAAACAAAGCAGATTTATAAATTTCATGTACAAAGGCAGTGATACGTTTTATGTGATATTGCCGAGAGAAGCACAAGATTGGATTAGATCATTACAGGAAAAGCGCTTGAGTGAGCGTAAGCCTCTCTCAATTGATGATATTAAGCAAGCTGGGCAAATTGTTGCTGAAGTTGGTTCACAGGTTGCACCAGTTGTTCAGGCTGCAATTGATAGGGCCAGTGAAAAGCAAGTGTCTGCGGAAGATTTGGCATACTTGAAGCCAAAAGAGCAGAGCGAAAACAAAGTTAATAGAAAAACCAACACGAAAAAACAAGACATTGAAATGGATCGATTATTAGACCAAGCCAATGCGCAGTAAGGGATACAAAATGCTAAAGAATTTTATTTTATTTTTAACAGTTTGCTTTTTAAGCATTTTAAATGCTGAAACGACACAAAAGCCAGAAAATGCTCATGTGTGTGCTCCTTGTGATGAACCACTTGCTGGAACAGCGCTTTGGCATTATATGAAGGGAATTGAAGAGCTTATTGGGGTGCGTACCAATGCTTATCTTGCCAATGAACATTTTAAGCGGGCTGCTGATATGGATTATGCCCCGGCTATCAAAGCATTAGCAGATAGTTGCTATTCAGGTGATGGGGTTGATGAAGATAAAAATCAAGCATTGCTGTTGTATCTTCGAGCAGCTGATTTGGGCGACGGTGCAGCTCAGTTTAATGCCGGAGTTATTTTGTTGCGAGGCTATGCTGAAAATAAAAATGCTGCCCTAGCGTATTACTATTTGTGCTTGGCAACAATGAATGAAGGACTTGATGAGATGGCACAAGACGCTGCAATTTATCGTGACGAAGCCGGAAAGCTATTAACTTCGGAACAATTACAGGATATATACCGCAGGCTTATCAATAACCCAGCAACAAGACCAAATAAAAGTTCTGCTAAGCGCGGCCTGAATCCAGGCTCAGAGTCAGCGGATCAACACCCAGAGAAGCCATTGATGCCCTCCAGCGAAAATCAAGAGCAGAGTTGAATACAATTTCTTCACTAGGCTCAACTACAATCCAATAGTTGTCTTGAAGCTCTTGTTCTAGCTGGTTTACTCCCCAGCCTGTGTATCCCAATGCCAGAAGAAATTTTCGAGGCCCCTGTCCTTGAGCTAGGGTGCGTAAAATATCAAGTGTTGCAGTAATGCAAAAATGCTCGCCTACTCGAACAGTTGAATCACTATGATAATCAGTTGAGTGCAACACAAAGCCACGACTAACTTCAACGGGGCCTCCCGCTTGCATTTGCACTGTACGCGCAGTTGGCAAAGGAGCTATATCAAGCTGCATAAGCAAGTCAGTAAAGGTAAGGGAATTAAGGGGTTTGTTAATCATAAGTCCTATTGCCCCATATTCATCATGACCACATAGGTAAATTACTGCGTGGTCAAACCGGCTATCTGCCATAAATGGCATTGCTACTAATAACTTACCTGTAAGATAGTCATTCTGTTGAAACTCTTTTTTTGAACCCGAATCTAAAACACGACGCACTTTGTCCTCATAACATTTTATAGAAGCTACATGCTCCTGGAATACTATCATCATAACGCATGAAGTGTTACTATTCGCTTAACGAAAACAAAAATGCTATTTAAATGTATTTAAAAATACAGACGCACGAAGAATTACTTTTATTTATTAAAGAACTAAAGAAAATTCCTTTAACATGGCTTGCTATTGATACTGAATTTCACCGAGAAACCACTTATTT
Organism: Candidatus Finniella inopinata; assembly: GCA_945903885.1. GTDB lineage: Bacteria > Pseudomonadota > Alphaproteobacteria > Paracaedibacterales > CAITNM01 > CAITNM01. The sequence goes on along the minus strand of CAMDPB010000142.1, from coordinate 92 downwards.
CCCCATTCTTAGTCTTATTCAAATTGCAACTGAATCAAAAATTTGGCTCATCGATGCACTAAGTTGTGCAGACTTAACCCCCCTAAAAATAC
>CAMDPB010000141.1 GCA_945903885.1 Candidatus Finniella inopinata | reverse complement strand
CGGGGTCTCCAACCACTTCAAAAGAAGTGGAAAATGATCAGATGCAAGAGAAATGAACTTTAATGACATTTATGATTTTTTATAAAAGCTTGAGGATTGGGGTTAACGTTTATAAAGTCCAAAATAGAACTGGCTAATACAAATGATGTCTGATTTGTAGCATCAATTTTCATATCGTATGCTCGCGCTTCAGGATGAACTTTTCTTAGTTGATCATTAGAAAGCCCTATGGCTCGATCGTGCCTTAATATTTCGCGCTCTTGCATAATGGATAGATCACAAAATACACCTATAAAATAAACTTTGTGAGAATAGCAAGCATTGATATAATTTTGCAAATCTTTCTCGCTTAGAAGCACTTCATCTACAATAACGTTATTGCCATGATTAGCTAATAAATTAACAGTAAGCGGTAGGGTGCTAAACACTTTTTTCCCCCATTGTCCAGCTTCTATCATCATCAAAGGGCCTTTGTCATTTTTTCCAGGTATGAAGCGAAATCCTTCTTCGGCTTTTGTACCAAAAGGTAAGTATTTATGGGGCATCATCTCAACAAATGTGTCTACACCTAAGCGCAGCCACGGTTCATTACTTAGATGCTGAATAGCAAGTGCAAGAGAAGTTTTCCCACTCGAACTTGCGCCATTTAACAAAATAATCATAGTACTTCCTATTCTAAAGCCTCCTTAATATTACTTATGAAACTCCACGGGACAAACCCTGTGGTTTTACGATAGTCCTATAAAGCTGCTCAAGCTTGTCAACCTTTTAAATCTATTTACACAAACACATCTTATCCCATATTATAATATTATGTTACAAGGTGAGTTGCTAAATTTATAGCAATGCTTAAATAGGAATTCGGTTCTGCTATAAGCATATTCCGAAGCTGCCCCCGCAACTGTGTGCGGTAAGTCGTTTAAACACAAAGTCACTGGGAAACTGGGAAGACGTTTAAACAGCTATGACCCGCGAGCCAGGAGACTTGCCGTGAAGCATTTTACTAACATCGGGCGGGGTGCACCGGTTGAGAGTTCAAGTGCGACTCTTGCACTTTTTAGCTTTCACAACATGGCTCTGACCCTTATTTAAAATGAGGGACTATGAAAACAAATAACGCTTACGACTTTGACCAATATGGTCATTTGATCGACTTCAATCCTTTCCAAAAAGTCGTGCCATTTCCACAAACTCAAGAACAAAAACAGCTGTATCAAAAGGCTGCAGTTCGCCCAAAAACTTATAAAATTGATCCATCATCAATTACGTTAGATTATTCCAGAGATTCTTTACTTACCAATTTTGGAAAAGCAACACTTGATGACCGTTATGTTCTTGAAAATGAAAATTATCAACAAATGTTTGCACGAGTAGCGTGCGCTTATGCTGATGATCTTGATCATGCACAGCGGCTTTATGACTATATTTCAAAGTTATGGTTTTTGCCCTCGACTCCAATTTTATCAAATGGTGGCGCTAAACGAGGACTACCGATTTCCTGTTTTTTAAACACGGTAAGTGACAACTTAGACGGCATTGTTACCACCTGGAATGAAAATGTGTTGCTGGCATCTAATGGTGGCGGCATTGGTACGTATTGGGGATTTGTTAGAAGTATTGGTGAACCAGTTGGTCGAGCAGGAAAAACCTCAGGCATTATTCCTTTTGTGCGCGTAATGGATTCTTTAACCCTAGCAATTAGCCAAGGGTCATTGCGTCGCGGAAGTGCAGCAGTGTATTTGGATATCCATCACCCGGAAATTGAAGAATTTTTGGAAATTCGCAAACCTTCTGGGGATTTTAATCGCAAAAGTTTAAACCTTCATCACGGAATTAACATTACTGATGAATTCATGGAAGCAGTTCGCCAAGATGCAAAATTTGGATTAAGAAGCCCCAAGACAAATGAGGTCATAAGAACGGTTGATGCGCGCAGCCTTATGTCTAAAATTCTTGAAATGCGCATGCAAACAGGCGAGCCTTATTTGGTTTTCATTGACACAGCTAACAAAGCGCTATCTAAGCACCAACGAGAACTTGGCCTAAAAATTAAAATGTCAAATTTGTGTAGTGAAATTTTGCTACCAACTGGCCCTGATCATTTGAAAAACGAACGGACCGCTGTGTGTTGTTTATCATCTTTAAATGCCGAAACTTGGGACGAATGGCACGATGACCCAATAATTATTGAAGATGTTTTAAGATTCTTAGATAACGTCCTTCAAGCTTTTATTGATGAAGCTCCAGAAGGTATGAAACGAGCTACATATGCCGCGACACGTGAACGCTCTGTTGGCCTTGGACTAATGGGTTTCCATTCATTTTTACAATTGAAAGGCCTACCTTTTGAAAGCGCATTAGCAAAAAGCTGGAATATGAAAATGTTTCGACATATACGAAAAGCAGCCGATGCGGCATCTGTGCAGCTTGCAAAGGAACGTGGCGCTTGTTTAGATGCTAAAGAAAAAGGTGTTTTGGCACGGTTTAGTCATAAACTTGCGATTGCTCCAACGGCTTCAATCAGTATTATTTGTGGCGGAACCAGTGCTGGTATTGAGCCTATTCCTGCAAATATTTATAACCATAAAACCCTTTCTGGAAATTTCGTGGTAAAAAATCCTCATTTAGAAAAATTACTTGTTAATAAAGGCTTAAACACTGATGACATTTGGCAGTCAATTATTGAGCAAGAAGGATCAGTTGGTCACATTGACCAATTAAACCAGCATGAAAAAGATACATTCAAAACTGCCTTTGAAATTGATCAACGTTGGATCATTGAACTAGCTGCAGATCGTTCTCCTTTTGTGTGCCAAGGACAATCAATTAATCTTTTCTTACCCGCGGATATTAATAAATGGGATTTGTTAATGTTGCACTGGATGGCCTGGGAAAAAGGTGTGAAAAGTTTATATTATTGCCGATCTAAATCAATCCAGCGTGCTGAACACGCGGGTCGAAAAGATCAAAAAATCGAGATAGCAAATAGCACTAACACTGATTACGAAGAATGTTTAGCTTGCCAATAGGAAAAAATTTATGACCAAAAATTATGCAGATATTAATCCCCAAGAACTTCAAGGAAAAGGTATTATTAGCCTTTTAGATTCATCAGGAACTTACGACATTGATCGTTACCCTTGGGCTTACCAAGCCTGGAAAAGACAGCAACAAGTTCATTGGATGGGCGAAGAAGTTCCTCTGGGCGAAGATCTAAAGGACTGGAATTCAGATAAATTAAGTGCAAGTGAACGTAATTTGCTAACACAAATTTTTCGCTTTTTTACGCAGTCAGATGTTGAAGTAAGCGATAACTATTTCAAACGTTATATTCCCATTTTTCAGCCCCTTGAAATTCAAATGATGATGGCTGCTTTTACAAATATGGAAACAATTCATATTGATGCTTATGCGTTGCTTTTAAAAACGTTAGGTATGCCAAAAACTGAATTTTCCGTTTTTAAAGAATATTCATCGATGCGTGCTAAATCTGATTACATGAAAACTTTTGGAACAGATACGTGTGCCGATATTGCCCGCACGTTAGCTATGTTTGGAGCATTTACCGAAGGCATGTCATTATTTGCAAGCTTTGCCATGCTGATGAATTTTCCACGTTTTAATAAAATGAAAGGTATGGGGCAAATTGTTTCCTGGTCTGTTCGTGATGAAAGCTTACACTGTGAAAGCGTTATAAAGCTCTATCATGAATGGGCATTACAAACTGGAGCTGTCACTAAATCAGTTGAGTCTGACATTATTGAAGTGGGA
>CAMDPB010000140.1 GCA_945903885.1 Candidatus Finniella inopinata | reverse complement strand
TTAGTATGTCTAATCTATAATTAAGGGCTTCTAGCACATGCTTTCCTGAAATATTTTCACAAGCACCTAAGTCAGCAATCGTGCGTGATACACGCAATAAACGGTGATATCCTCGCGCCGATAAATTATAACGATTTATAGCCTGGCTTAGAATCGCATCAACCTCTACATCACAGCGCACTGCTTTATCAAGCATTTCTCCATCAACGTAAGCATTAATCATCACTTGAGAATTATAGCGTTTGTGCTGTCGATCTCTGGCACTTTCCACTCTCGATAAAATACTTTGGCTTGATTCTTCATTGCGCTCTGCCTGTAGCTCATCTGGCTTCAATGCCTGAACAGGAATGACTAAATCAAAACGATCCAGCATAGGCCCAGAAATTTTTTGCTGATATTCTTCAGCGCATCTTGGAACCTTATTACATTGACGATCTTCATCACAAAAATACCCACACCTACATGGATTCATGGCCGCTATGCACTGAAATCTTGCTGGGTAAGTATAATGATGTTGCACCCTGGCAATCGTTATGGTGCCTGTTTCAAGTGGTTGTCGCAAACTTTCCAAACACCCCCTAGAAAATTCAGGAAGCTCATCAAGAAATAGCACGCCATTATGCGCTAGTGATATTTCCCCAGGCTTACCTTTTTGACCACCTCCAACTAAAGCTGGCAATGAAGCACTATGATGAGGATCTCTAAATGGACGAGTTTTAACTAGCCCATCTTTTGGAGCCATACCAGCTAAACTATGCACAACTGTTACATCAAGCGCTTCTTTAGGGCTAAGCTTTGGAAGAATTCCAGGCAGTCGCGCCGCAAGCATTGATTTTCCTGCACCTGGAGGCCCTATCATTAAAACATTATGGCCGCCTGCTGCTGCAATTTCTAATCCTCGCTTAGCAAAACGCTGTGATTTCACATCTTTCATATCAAGAGGATGTGAAATCACCTCATCAAGCTTAGGCTCAGGCTGCGCCAAAATAGTTTCATTTTTAAAATGTTGAATGATTTCTAAAATATCTCTGGGCGCCAAAATACGAATATCGCCTCCCCAAGCAGCTTCTGGGCCACAATCTTTCGGACATATAATGCCTTTTTCGTGTTCTGCAGATAATAGTGCAGAAGGCAAAACCCCTGGCACACTTAAAATACGTCCATCCAATGTAATTTCACCCAAAGCAATGTAATTTTTCAATTCATCTTTTGGAATAATATTCATTACGGCTAAAATTGCCAAAGCAATGGGCAAATCATAGTGAGCGCCTTCTTTTTGAAGATCTGCTGGGGTTAAATTAACGGTTAGCCTAACAGCCGGAATATCCATGCCTAATCCGTGCAGACAAGCTCGAATTCTCTCCCGTGATTCCCCAACGGCTTTATCTGCCAAACCAACAATTGTAAAAGTAGGCAAGCCAGGGGCAAACTGAACCTGAACCTCAATTAACTTAGGCTGAACGCCAAAAAAAGCGACTGTATAACAGGTGGCGAGCTTCATTGGTTTTTTCTTTTATTTTGTGGCTATAACCATTAAAAAAATGTGAAAAAAATGAAGACTTCTAAAAAATTTAACTAAGATCAGGAAATTTTGTAATCCATGTTTCGTGGTTAGCAGGTAGAATGAATTCAAATTTCTGCAATAAGTCAGGCAATGCATAATGAAAACCATATTTAGATTGCATATCGTTAGCTATTTTTTCTAAATTTTCTTTAGTTTTTGCTGGCCCTTGGTAGCAAATAAGAACGATATTTCCTTCATCATCCGTCATAGCAGCAGCAATATTTTCAAAATTTTCAAATATACCCCTCACAACAGCTCGAGGAACAAGGGGAATGTATGCATTAAAAACAAACACCCCCCCCTCATTAAGACAATTTTTTAATTTCTTAAATAGATTGGTGTATCTTTTCGCAACTGAAGGTTTTTCAAGGTACATATCACAAAAAATTAAATCATAATACCCATCAATTTCATCAACATACTCAAATCCATCCCTGCAATGATAATTAGCAAGATTCTTTATATCCATTTCACGAAATTTCTTCACAATATCTATCATTGCAGGATTTATTTCGACTGCATCGACTTGCGCTGTTGGAAAATAATTCATTAAGTAACCTAAAAAATCACCCGCCCCTAACCCTAAGAGCAGCACTTTATTTAGCTTTTTGGCAAAGCAAAAACTCGTAGTTACTAAAGACGCATATAACAAGCCTAGATAGGTTGGGTCTCCTTGTTTAAAGGTAGACTGCATTACATCGTAGTCTTTGTTTTCGCATATACTTAAAACCTGCGGTTCCGAAGTGGTAATGACCTCAACCAAACCAAAAGGTGACTGACTGGAATACAAAATAGTTGGTGTGGCAGTTTTTTCAGCACTCTCAGCAACACCAATAAACAAGAAACAAAGAAATCGTAGTATATTGAAAAACATAAAAACCTAAAAACTTCTTCTGGTTACACTTGCATATGCTAACCACACAAAACTAAGAATGCCCATAGTTTTTACAAAAAACGAGCTATATTTTCCTGGGTTTTTTTTGTTGGCATGTTCATTAAAAAATGTGAAAAAGGAATACTTCTAAAAATTTAACTAAGAATAGAAAATTTTGTAATCCATGTTTCGTGGTTATCAGGTAGAATGAATTCAAATTTCTGCAATACGTCGGGCAATGAATAACGAAAACCGCACTGCTTTTGCATATCCTCCGCTACTCTCTCTAAATCTTGTTTAGTTTTTTGGGGGCCTTGATAGCAAAGAAAAACAATGTTTTCTCCATCATTTGTAATTGAAGCGACAATATTTTCAAAATTCCTGAACATGTCCTCTACTACACCTCGTGGTATAAAGGGAATATGCGCATTCCAAACAAATACCCCTCCTTGATTAAGATGATTTTTCACCCTTACGAAAAAATCTTTATACTCTTTTGCTATGAAGGGCTTCATAAAATAAATATCACAATAAATAAGATCGTAAGACTCCTTTATCTTTGCAATATGCTTAAATGCGTCTCTATTAATAAAATTAACTGTGTTTTTTGGAGCACGAAATTTTTTCGTGATTTCAATCATCACCTGATTAATTTCGACAACATCCACTTGCGTTTTCGGGAAGTAATTCAGCAAATAACTCAAAAAATCACCCCCTCCAATCCCTAGTAATAATACTTTTTCTAATTTTTCAACAAAACAAAAGGCTGTTGTTGCTAGCGGTTGATACCATAAACCTAAATAGGTTGCGTCGCCCTTCATAAACATAGATTGATAAGGATAATATTTTTCATTTTCGCAAACACCTAAAAGTCCTGGTGTGTTGGTAGTCACCACCTCAATCAAACCAAAAGGTGACTGCCTAGAATACAAAATGGTTGGGGCAGTCGTTTTTTCAGCACACTCAACAACACCAATAAATAAAAAACAAAAAAATCGTAGTATCTTGAAAAACATAAAAGCCTAAAAACTTTTTCTGGTTACACTTGCATATGCTAACCATACAAAACTAAGAATGCCCATAGTTTTTTTACAAAAAAAGAGTTATAGTTCCTCCGTGTAAAGGCAAAAATTTATGAATATACGTATATTTTTTATTGTTATTATTGCAGCTGTTGCTATAGGCGGAATGAGTTTCTATAAAAAATTCTCATCATCACCTATTGATAAAACAACAATATGTATTTTCTCGTCGAATACTCCCGGTACGAAAGACGATATTCGTTTCATCCGTCAATCCTTACAGCTTTACGATATTAAGCGTGACCAAATTATTGAAAATCCAAAATTAAATTATGAATGCGAAAATACCTTCATTAAAATA
>CAMDPB010000139.1 GCA_945903885.1 Candidatus Finniella inopinata | reverse complement strand
CTTCTAACTTAAATAGCTTATGTAAGAAACCAGCGTATAAATTATTTAGAGCTGTGGCGGTTGTAAGGCATGAAAAGCCCATGGCAAATGCAATAACTATTGTAGAGTAGCTACCAAGAAGATGTTTGGTTAATGTTGGTAACATTTCTGTTGGCTGCACAGTTTGTATAACGCTGGCGTAAGATGCTCCTAAATAAACCAAACCTCCATAAGCAAGCGCAATAACAGAGGCGCCAATAAAACTTGCTTTTGCAGAGATCCAAAAAATAATTCTAGGATCTGTGCTTGATCCACATTGTTGCTGAACATGATTAAAAATAAGAGCAGAAAAGAAAAATCCAGCAATTAAATCCATTGTTTGATAACCCTGAGACAATCCAAGTTCGAAAGCGCTTTCGTAGGTGTGGGTAGAGAGGGGTAAAAATGGTGCGCCCTTAATTCCAACAATTATAATTAAAGCTAGAGTGCCAAGCTTAACAGGAGTCATGAATTTGCCGATAATGTTTAACATGCGCGTATTTTTTAAGCCTGTTAAGAAGCAAATAAAAGTAAACATGCATGAAAAAGCCCATAAAGGCATGCTTGGTTCAAGCACATGAAATCCACCAAATGCAACGGTTATACAACGTGGTACCACGCCAAAAGCGCCTAAAAGAGATAACAAAACTAGTGGAATTATGATGTTTGCGCCAAAGCCGAGTTCTTTGAAAAATCGATCATATGATCCTTGATAACGTTTAATTGCAAATACACCAGCAAAAGGGATGAGTATTCCGCTGATCAATAAACCTAAAAAACCAATTTCCCAGTGGTTGAGACACGAGCTGCCAATTTGCATTGGAAAAACAAGATTTCCCGAACCAAAAAACATAGCAAATATTGAAAAACCGAGTATGAACATTGATGGACGCATGACTGTAACTCCTGAAAAAATATAAAAAGTAATGAGAAAAATTGAATCAGGGCGTTTAGACCGCCACAGTTACGACCACGACAACGGGAGACAGTGTGTATTCTTGCTTAATCATGATGCCCTCCATTGTTATGTTGCAAGAGTCTACATGGTACTTTCTCAAGGTGAAACGATCAATCTTTTTTGTGCATGCAAGATCAGACGGCATGTGAATTTTGATGATAAAGCAATTTTCCAATTGATTCATTAACCACATCAAACCGGGCAAGTAATTGCCCATCATAGTCATCGTTGCCTATAGCAATAGCTGCCATGTTTAAATTTTTAGCAAATAGCCAGTCAGTAATGCTGTCTCCAACGTATACAACTTCACTGGCTTGTAGGTTGAAGTGCCTCAGTGCAATTAATCCCATTTCCGGATGAGGCTTATCAAATGAGGTGTCTCCTGAGCCAAGCACTAAGTCATTAGGTATTTTGAATCGTCCAATTTCTTCACGCAGTAGATCACCTTTTTTATTGCTAATAATGCCAATGCCATATCCAGATTTTTTCAGTGATTGCAATAAAGGAAGCGTTCCTTCGTACAATTTTATATCATTTTTGTTTTCGTGAATCGCATCATAAAAAATACGCAGGGCCTCTTTCCAGTTGTCTCCAAAAATCTTTGGAAAACTTTCACGAGAAGAAAGTCGTGCTCGAACTTTGAGTTCTTCCATGTTTATTTCTGATAATCCAAAGTGTTCTAACACAACGTTTGTGGCCCTAAAAAGGATTGGCCAAGTGTCGACTAAGGTGTTATCCCAATCAAAAAATACTGCGCGAAATGTTTGTGGGGAATTGTCATTGTTCATTTTAAAGGTCTTGGGTCAGTGGTGTATTTGTCCATTAAACGTTGGTCAGCTCCATCGGGTGTTGCACTATTATCCATAATTGTTGCTTTTAAGACAATTACTAATTCTACGATTGTGTCGCCTTCTGTTAAGCTGCCAGTTAAATCACGAAGCAGTGGAACTTCATCAAGACCAGGAAGCCCTTGCTTATGTTCAGATGAACGTACTTCCATTAATCCACCAAGAATGGCCATTTCTTTGTTGTGCAGCCTTAACACTGAATCAATCTCACGAACTTCTACAACAGGAATAAGCGACGGCGTTGGTGATTTTAATTTATTCGAATCAACATTGATTGAGGCGTTATAAGCAATATCAATAGCTGGGTCAGCAACAGATTGAGTAAGTCTAGAAATGCTTGGCCTTAAAAACAATATAATTTCGCCTGTTTCTGGATCAATCGATGGTTGCACTAGCATAATTAATCCAATTGGTACTGTTTGAATATCGCTAGAGACAGTAGTGCTTTCTCGACTGTTTTGAGAGTTGTACATTTTGTCGTAATTAAGCCTGAAATACACTTTATTTTGGGCAACTTTTAAAATAGCTGCTTGATTGTTCATAACGGTAAGTCGTGGACTTGATAAGGTTCGAACAAGTCCAAACTCTTGCAAGGTATTTGCTATAGCAGAAAATCTAGAGCCTTCTGCACCAAAGCTAACCATATCAGCTTGAGCAGAAGCTGGATCTAAAAAGGCACCTTTTTGGGCCATATCTCCAAATTTTGCATTCAATTTTAAATCACCTTTTGTTCCAACTGTTTGCCAGTTGATACCGCTTCTATACTCATCTTTCAGTGTTACTTCAATAATTTTTGCTTCAATCAACACTTGACAGCATGCAACATGACGCAATTTTTCTAAATACAATTGAACTTGCTGATGTTGTTTTCGATTTGCTCGCAGCGCTACTAAACCAGCCTGGCGATGCATTGAGTACGAGCCTTTTTCTTGACCAGACTCGAGAATCGTTTTTAGATTTTCTTCTAGCTCGTTCCAAAAATCATTTTTGGTCGTTGCTTTCAAAGCACTTTTTGAAACGTTATCACTCATATTACTCTTTGCAGGTCCAACACTTGAAAACACATCGGATGCTACAGCTAATTGGTCCTCACTTGTGCGAGACAGATTTAAAAATTGTACATTGTAGTTTTGTGAATAGGGTGTATCACGCTCTATACGAATAGCGTTATCTATGACGTCGTATCGCAAATTCGCCATTTCACACATGGATTTTATGACGTCAATAAAAGGACGTTTTTGGGCGGTAAAAATAATTTTGGCATCAATGGTGTGGTCTAACTGCAAATCAACGCCAGCTTGACGGGCTAACTCTATAAATACATTTTTTAAGGAAATGTTTTCAGAAACAGAAACGCTAACTAATTGATACATTATTTTAGGTAGTTTTATTGCCTCTTTTTTTTGTGGAATTTTTTTAACCGTTGCAGTTTGTGGTACAGAAGCGGTTGGTTGAGCAAGTTCTTTTGCTTCTATTTTATCAATCTTTGGCATAAGCGATTGATGATCGACCATTTCTCTACAGCCAACTAATAGAAAAAATAGAAAAAGCAATGCTGGCAATATGCACACTCAGTTTAAGTCCCACCGTTTCAGTGAAGCAAAAGTCAGAATATTTGGCTAGGGGTAGGTCCCGCGGTTACTATATGCAAAGTATATTTATTAATTAAATGTAATATAATTATATTTTTACATATTAACATAATTTTAATATATTTTTTATTATTATTTACTTAAGAAATTAATTTCTTGTTGGTGGTAAAATGAAGATATTATATATTCTTTCTCTGATGGTGATATCATCTTTCTCTAAGGCCGCATCAGGTGCAGTCGCAGTTGGTGATCACTTAGATGATTTACATATAACAGACACAATTATGGGCAATCGTAGAACTAATGTGGGCTGTCATCAAACCTTATATCCTATGGTGAGCACGCCTTTGGTTGTTAATTGTCATCCATATAACCCCACTGATGTTGCAGGCAGTCCTGCTCCTTCATATGCTTCTCATCCACTTGTTGTAAGATATAATCCAGA
>CAMDPB010000138.1 GCA_945903885.1 Candidatus Finniella inopinata | reverse complement strand
CATCAGTCAGAACCACTGAGTGCTATCATTCCAACAGCATTGAAAATATCAGACAACTTCGTGTTCGACGCTTTGTACTTAAAAATTGTCACTAAAGAAAGCGCTACCCCCATACTAAAATGGGAAGAAGGCGACGCTGTCTTTAAAGCCCTAATCAAAACCCATTTTAATGTAGACATGGACAAAGCTTTGTTTGTTGATGGTTCTGGGCTGTCTCGTTATAACCGTATTCAGCCGCGTCAACTTTTTAAGCTTTTGCAAAAAGCATATGCCGTTAAAGAATTTGTTGCAGCCCTAGCTTGTGCAGGAGAAGAAAATACTACCCTTAAAAACCGCACTACTTTACCAAGTGGCATTAGGGCCAAAACGGGCACGATGTCTGGTATTAATTTCTTGTGCGGTTATAACGTTAGTGCGTTAAGATCGCAAGTTTTTGTTATAGGGGCCCAAAACTTTGCACCACCACTTAGTGACGTTTACCCGATTATAGATGGTTTCATTGCTGATTGTTTTGAATAAATTCATGATAGTACCAAAGCTAATCTTCTGTTATAAACTGAATACAACTACAGGAATTTTATGACGCTGCCACTTATTGCCATACCGCTTGACTACCTTGATACAAAGCTTGAGCCCGAGGCCAGCTGGTATTCAAACTACCCTTGGTATGCAACCCGTCATAAGTATCATGATTCTTTGGCAAAAATTGGCGCGATCGCTTGCTTTATTGGGTATGAGCATAACTTGATTCCTGAATATGTTAGTCAATTCGATGGATTAATTATTGCTGGTGGACACTTTGACCATGACCCTGAATTATATGGGCAAACCGATTTTCACCCCACGTTAAAGCGTAAAAGTATGCGTAGCCAATTTGAAAAAGAGCTGCTGGAAGCATTTTTGCCGACAAAAAAATCAGTATTGGGCATTTGTGGTGGCCATCAGCTTATTAATATTTTGCATGGTGGGACGTTATATCAAGACCTCGAAAGCCAATATAGTGCTGACATTAAACACACTAATACCGTGCCACCAACTGAGGCTGCCCATGGGGTTGAAATTGTGCGAGGCACAAAACTTCATGAATGGTTTGGCTGTGATAAAACACAAATTAATTCATCGCATCACCAAGGAATACATCAATTAGGAAAAGGTTTAACCGTTAATGCCCTTGCCGAAGACGGCGTTATTGAAGGAATTGAAGATTCCAATCACCCGTTTTGTTTGGGTGTGCAGTGGCACCCGGAATACTTATTAGGACCATTAGATAAAATTATTTTAGAAAAGTTCGTAAACGCATGTTAGAAAAAATACGGTTAAATAAATACATTTCCCTTTGTGGCGTTTGTTCACGTCGTGATGCTGACCGCTACATTGACCAAGGGCGTGTTTGCGTTAATGGGACTGTGGCTAAGCAACCGGCTCCGCTTGTTGATGGCAGTGAAGTTATTACTGTTGATGGAAAGCCCATTCAGACTGTAGATGACGTTAAAGTCTGGGCTTTTTACAAGCCAGCTGGTTTGGTGACCACTCATCGTGATGAGCAAGGTCGCGAAACAGTGTTTGAGTATTTGAGAGAGCAGGGGCTAGATGAACGGGTTATTTCCGTGGGACGCCTTGACCTCAATTCCGAAGGGCTTTTATTGCTTACAAATAACGGTGAGTTTTCACGGTTTGCTGAATCGCCCCAAACGGAGTGGAAGCGCGTTTACCGAGTACGCGTGTTTGGTGATATCACGAATTTAGATATTGATGCATTACAAGAAGGCATAACCATTGATGGCGTTACCTACCGAGAAGTTAACGTTGAGCCAGAAAAAGATTTTGCACAAAAAGGTCAAAATTCTTGGCTTCAAGTGACATTGACTGAAGGTAAGAACCGCGAAATTCGCCGGATTATGGACTATTTTGACTTAAGCGTGAACCGTTTGATTCGCACCAGCTATGGCCCTTATGAACTGGGTGATTTACAACCCGGTGAATGGCGCGAAGAAGTGGTTATAAGGGACTAGTTTTCGGAAATTACTTACTGGATTCCGAGGTCCTTTCAGGGCTCTTAATGACGCAACAGAAGAGAGATCTAACTCTTTTCTGTCATCTCAATCAGCATTTATACTCTGCATTTTCTTTAGAAAATTTAAAATAAGAAAGCATCCAAAGGCATAGTGACATCAGCGCAGTAATTAACAGCAATCCTAAAAAGGGAGCAGACAGCAGTTTTGATTTTGCTAGAAGATCAGAAATCATAACGAAACTAGAAAATCCTAAGCCAAAAATGAAATTCATTCGGAAATAAGAATGACTACCTTGCAAAAGTTGATAGATAAATCCAAGCGCCGGTGCCAAAAATAACCCAAACGAAACAGCGTATATTACCTGATGTATAAAGAGAACAGGCTTGCTGTAAAAGGGAAGAGCATAAAATAGCGCTACCGAAAAGAGTATTCCATATAATGATAATTGAAGAATTTTCAAAAAATTAAGATCTTTAGTTATTTTTGTTACTGGAAATAGTGTAAAAAAAAGCGTTATCCAGAATGGGGAATAAACAATATTTCTGCCTGCTGTTTCGATAATCATTACCGTATTAAAGTAATTTTCAACAAAATAAAATTGGTATGAAAAGCAAACACCACAAACTCCTGAAAGCAAGAAAGCTAGAATTATCTTTTCTTTTGAAATTTGATTTTCTTGACTCTTTTTTAGTTTTATCTTGGGTAAAGTGTCTAGATAGCTATATATTATAAGGCCTAATAGACCACTTGTGACATAAATTAAAAACACGCTGAAGTGATCTGTACTTTTGTAGACGATGGAAAACATACTGTTTATTAGCATCGCAAAAATAACGGCACTCAATGCAAAAGCACTATATTTCCAGCATTTTGACTTTTCACAGTGCCGAAAGATGTAGGTGAGAGGTAAAATCAACGAGCTCCATCTCATAAATGTAAGAAAACCGTGTGCTAGGCATATAACAATTGCGTTTTCAAAAATACTTGACGACTCCAGAAAAAATAGAAAAAGGCTTGTGGTAACAGTTATTAGGCAGATAATTTTCATGGTTTTGAAAAAGCCAAGTTTATCTGCTAAGTGACCTAAGGCATAGGCACCTGCAATGCGCATTAAAAAAGATAGTTTATTTCTTAAGGTCATGAAGTCTATATCACCATCATTGAAGGCGATTAATTTTGCTGAAAGAGGGTGAGAATGAAAAATTCCCACACCATTAAAGCAATGTAGTGCAATGCAGATAAAAATAAGTGCTAATTTTGTTGTGTCTTTTGTGACCATGGAGATTACTGAAAATAAACAACACGTGAGAAGATATATAGTCTCAAACTTACAAAAACGCAACCCCCTAAATTTTTAATAAAATTACTTGCATTAATGACCTGTTCGTTTTTTAAGCTCTGGGCTTTTCTGAGACAAGCCATAAGTATGATTTATCAAAAGGCAAGCTAACATTAATAAAGTAATTAAAAATGCGCCTACTAACGGTGCAGGAAATAAGTTTAATTTTCCCAAATGATTTGATATTAGAATAAAGCTGGAAAATCCTAAACTAAACGTAAAGCTCATAGGGAAGTAGAAATTATATCCATGTACAAGTCGATAGATAAATCTGATGGCTGGAGGTAAAAATAAGCCGAATGAGAGTGCATAGATTATCTGATGCACAAATAAAATTGTGCAATCGGATGAGGGAATTAGATAAAACAAAGCAACTGAAAATAGTATTCCTAAAAACGACCTTTGAAGGATCATTGTTAGTTCTAACTTTTTAGTGATATGTGCTGCTGGTATAAGCATAATAGCAAGGGTTATCCAAAATGGGGAATAAATCAATTGTTGTCCTGCGGTATTAATGATCATCACGTTTTTAAGGTAATATTCAATAAAAGAGTGTTGGTAAGAAATGCAAACGGCGCATAATCCGGCAAGCAGAAAGGCTAGCAAAAATGCCTGTTTTGAAACGGGGG
>CAMDPB010000137.1 GCA_945903885.1 Candidatus Finniella inopinata | reverse complement strand
GGACTTTTTAAGGCTGAACGTCAGGTTTTGCGGGGCGTCATGGTGTGTATTCCGGCTTTGTTTTACATAGGAGTAGCTTTTTCACAACTGGTTGTGTTGCCGAGAGCTTTTAGTTTTTTTATTAGTTTTGAACACAAAGACTTACCCTTATACTTTTTACCGAAGCTTAGTGATTACATAAGCTTTTCTCAAAGACTAATGTTTGTTTTTGGTCTGGGGTTTGAGCTGCCCGTTGTCCTTTTTACATTGGTTAGTTTTGGTTTATTGAGCTTACAGAAATTAAAATCTAGCTGGAGAATAGTTATCTTTATACTGTGTGCCATAAGTGCAGTGATTACACCGCCCGATGCATTAAGTATGATGGCTTTGGCAATACCAATGATAGTTCTTTATGGGGTTACAATCCTTGTGATACAATGCAGTCAACGTAGAACCAAAAACCATAAAGAATCTTATTATGCATGATATTCGTTTTATTCGTGAAAACCCTGAACAATTTGATGAGCTGTTAAAACGTCGAGGTTTGGCAGCAATGGCCGATCGGATTATTCAGTTAGATAAGCAACATCGCCAAATTTTGACTGATCTGCAAGCGTATCAAAGTCAGCGTAACGCAATGGCAAAAGCCTTTGGTGATGCTAAACGTAATGGTGAGCCTACCGATTCAATTGCACACGAGAGCGAAAAAATAAAGCAACATATCGGCATTTTAGAAGAAACATCGCGCTCAGAAGAACATAAGCTTCACGATATTTTGGCAGAAATTCCTAATCTTCCAGCTGATGATGTGCCGGTAGGCAAAGACGAACACGCTAATGTTGAAGTGTCTAAATGGGGGGTACCAAAGAGTTTCTCATTTACACCGATACAACATTATGAACTAGGTGAATCACTTGGGTTAATGGATTTTGAGACGGCTACAAAACTTTCAGGCTCAAGATTTGTGCTATTAAAAGGTGCATTAAGCAAGCTAGAGCGAGCGATTGCTCAATTTATGCTTGATAACCACGAAAATGAATTTGGATACACAGAAATCACTCCGCCTTTATTAGTGAATGATGCGGCAATGTTTGGAACAGGGCAGCTTCATCTTAAAGATGATATGTTTCAAACCAATCATAATCATTGGTTGATTCCTACCTCTGAGGTTTGCCTTACAAACATGGTGGCTGGGGATATATTAAATCCGCAACAATTGCCTTTGCGTGTGACGGCGTATACACCCTGTTTCAGAGCAGAAGCAGGTGCAGCAGGGCGTGACACAAGAGGCATGATTCGTAATCATCAATTTACCAAAGTTGAATTGGTAAGTATTACAACGCCAGAACAGTCAGAAGCAGAACATGAACGGATGACTTCTGCTGCAGAATCAATTTTGCAAAAACTAAATTTGCCATACCGAAAGATGCTACTTTCAACTGGTGACATGGGGTTTTGTGCTAAAAAAACTTATGATTTAGAAGTTTGGCTGCCGGGGCCACAAGCTTATCGTGAAATTTCAAGCTGCTCAAATTGTGGAGATTTTCAAGCACGTCGCATGAATACACGCTATCGCAGTGATCAACCTAAGCCACAATATGTGCATACATTAAACGGATCAGGTTTAGCTGTTGGGCGTACACTAATTGCAATTTTAGAAAATTACCAAGAAGCGGACGGATCAATCACCATTCCTGAAGCTCTTCGTAAATATACTAATTTCGATAGGATTGGCGGATAACTTGCGTATTCTTATTACTAATGATGATGGAATTAATGCCGTAGGTCTAAAGGTGCTGGAAACAATAGCTCGCACTGTTTCTGATGACGTGTGGATTGTAGCGCCAGAGCATGATCAAAGTGCCGTAAGTCATTCATTAACATTGAGAATGCCCTTTCGTATTAATGAAATATCGCAAAAAAAATATGCAGTTTCTGGAACGCCAACAGACTGCGTTTTGGCGGCTGTTCAAATGCTAATGTCAGACCATATGCCTGATTTGGTTTTGTCAGGAGTTAACAATGGGGCAAACTTAGCTGAAGATGTAACTTATTCTGGCACAGTTGCTGCTGCTTTAGAGGCCACAATTTTAGGAATACCTGCGGTTGCTTTCAGTTCTGTTATTGAAGTTGGTCACCCTGTTAAGTGGGCAACAGCAGAACATTGGGGGCCAGTTGTTTTGGATAAAATATTGAAATCTTCTATTCCAGAGCACGTGATGATTAATGTGAATTTTCCAAATATTATTTATAGATCTGTAGAAGGTATGCGTATTACACGGCAAGGGAAACGGAAGTTTTTCGGTAGTATTGTAAAACGAGAAGACCCTAGAGGCATTCCATATTACTGGATTGGACCAGGAAGTCAGCATTATGGTAATATGTTAGGGACTGCTGATCCAGGTACAGATATAGAAGCAATAGGACAAAAATGTATTTCCGTTACTCCGCTTTCTTTGGATATAACGCACGACAAGACTTTTGAACAATTAAAGGAACTATTTTCATGAAGAATATACTAGCATGTGTGGCTTTGTTACTGCTTACGAGCTGCGCAACAAATGAGCAACCTGCTGAAGTTGTTACATCTATGAAAAAATCAAAATCTGTTCCTATCAAAAGCGATTATTACCTTGTAAAAGCTGGTGACACAGTTGCTTCTGTCGCGAGAAAATTTAGTGTGATCCCTCAAGAGATCTTAAAGCTTAATAAGTTAAGTGAAGGTGTAGTACTTGTGCCAGGACAGCGTTTACTTTTAAAGGCGCGTAATAAGCAAGATGAGCAGCGTCTGGCCGATGACATTACAGTGAAGCCTTTAGATGATCTTGGGCAAGTGCAGCCAGATGGGTTAAGTGTTGGTGATCAACAGCTTCCAGGTGAAATGCCAACGACTGATCTTATGCACTCATCGCAGTCACAAATGCCCATGAGTCAACCTATAGCGCATTCAGGAGGTTATGTTTCTCCGGTGCAAGGTAACATTGTAAAAACCTTTGGACAACAACCTGATGGTAGTTTTAATAAAGGTATAAACATTGCAGCACCTAAGGGTGTACCTGTTAAAGCTATATCTGATGGTGTTGTTAAGTATGCCGGTTCAAAAGCTGAGGGCTACGGTAATATGATTATGATTAAGCATGCAGACGGTAAAATTTCAACCTATGCGCACCTTAATAGTATTGCTGTAAAACAAGATGCTGTTGTTTCTGCTGGGTCTAAAATTGGAACAATAGGGTCAACGGGTAATGTTCCGCAGCCTCAATTGAATGTGCAAATTCGAGGAATTGATAAGCAACCAATTGACCCAGCGTCACTTATTGCTGGATTAGGCTAGGAATAACTGGAGTCACTTTTAGTTAGGTAATTTAGTGCATTTAGGAAGAGCTATTGTCACCGTAGGGGGGTTAACCTCAGTAAGCCGAATTTTTGGTTTGTTACGTGAAATGCTGATGAGCCATTTTTTAGGTGCAAGTGTTGTAGCTGATGCATTTATTGTAGCTTTTAAATTTCCTAATTTCTTCAGGCGTTTTTTTGCAGAAGGTGCTTTTAATGCTGCCTTTGTGCCTGAATTTGCAGGAGTTCTAGCTAGTGAAGGTAAAGAAAAAGCAAATGAAATTGCTAATCAAGTTTTTAGCTGGCTAACCTTAGTTTTATGCGCATTTGTTATTTTGGTTGTGCTATTTACCCCTGCAATAATTCATTTAATAGCCCCAGGATTTTGCCATACGCCTGACAGACTTCAATATGCAATTGAATTTACGCGCATAACTTTTCCGTATATTTTGTTTATTTCTTTAGCTGCCTTATTATCTGGAATTTTAAATTCGCTGGACCGTTTTGCTGCAGCTGCGGCAACTCCTGTGCTATTGAACCTTTTCATGATAGGAGCTTTGCTGTTAACAGTTAAAGAGCCTGGATTTGCCTTATGCGTTGGCGTTATTCTTGCTGGAATTGTACAGTTTTTGTGGTTGTATTTTGTGGCGCGCAAGCAAGGGTTCGGTTTACGATTACAAATGCCCGTTTTAAATTCTTCAGTTTCTAAAATTTTAAAGTTGATGGTGCCAGGCG
>CAMDPB010000136.1 GCA_945903885.1 Candidatus Finniella inopinata | reverse complement strand
GCGAGATTATTTGGATATTAGAATTAGGCACTGTGGATCTCTGATCAAGCAAGAATTACCAAGCAGCAACCCCATCTTATTAAAAATTTCATAAAATTCTTCTAAATTGCTATAGAAATTCAAAAATCAAGCTGATACGCTTTTTGTATTGTGTCAAATTTTTAGGGAAAGTTATTCGCATGAAACAAAAATTTATACTTTTATTATTAGGAATACTATCAATACAGAGTGTATGCGTGGCTTCTTTTGATAGTGAAGAAGCTCACGCTGCACTAGAATGCACTGCGTTAAACCCTACCACAGAGATGGAAACAGGGTTTAAAAACTTTATTAACGCTTTAAATCTTCTTTTTGATTTACACCCAGTAGCAGAATTAACACTCTATAGCCAGTTTGAAGCAAGAAGCAATCAGCCAAAAGCTTTCCATTGCTCAAACTATAAAATGGCGGAGAGAATCAGATGTTGGTGGTCAATGGCGAGTAGCGGGTGTTACAGGCTCTGAAATACTGAATCATGATCGAGTAATATTCAGGATTGAAAGAATTGAAAAGCCCACTAAAGACTTTAGTGTTTATCAGCAAGACGGACATGCATATGTTGAGTAAACATTCTATTCTTTTTAAACATTGATAAACACCTAAAAATTCACTTACACGCAAGAGCCTGAGCAAACTCACTAAAGCCCGCTAATGCTGCTACAAAACGTTTTTGATCATCTGGATTTACAAAACCGTTGTCATCAAACGCTTGAAATGACCCACCTAGGCTGAACATTTCAGGAAACACATAATTTCCTAACCCTTCCAAGGGAACGCGCGTGTGCCAAAGCCCACGAATACCAGCAATTGGACCTGGGGATGCTGCCATAAGTAAAATGGGCTTTTGCTTCAAAGGCATGGGGCGAACCCGTGAAACCCAGTCAATAACGTTTTTCAATACACCTGAAATGGAATAATTGTATTCGGGGGATGCAATAATTAATGCTTGGGCTTGATCAATGCATTTAGCCAGTTTTTGAACATTATCTGGAATTCCGACTGCTTCTATGTCTCCGTTATATAAAGGAATAGAAAGATCATTTATGTTTGCAATATCTGAAGCGGGGCAGTTAAGATGCTGTGCTGCCATGTGAAGCAGCTTGGTGTTAAGAGAATCTTTCCTTAGGGAACCTGATAGAAAAAAATATTTCATATTTTAACTAAATTATTAAGACTATGGTTCAGTGTACCTAAAAATATGGTTTTACAAAACACTAAATTACCAGTTAGAATAAGGGCACGCCTTCATAGAAGCATTATATGGACATTACTAAAATCTCAACTCATGGTGTAAAAAGCACGAACACAAAGAGACTTGGAAAAGTTGGCGGAGATGCTGAAAAATTTTCTGTTGATGAAAACACCGAGATAAACCGATCCTTTGCACCTGCAGAAATAAAGTTTAGTTCAATAGATGCTTTATTCTTAAACCTAGACCTGCGCCGCAAAGGTCATAAACAGGCTGTAGAAAAAGGAGGCCAGATTTTAGAACAACTTGATAATTTGCGCCTTAATATTATTACTGGAAGCATTCCAAGAAAAACCTTAGAAAATATTACGTCACTTTTGCAAATTCATATTGAAACAATAACAGATGAACGCTTGCGCACAATTCTTTTAGAAGTTGAAACCCGAGCAAAAGTTGAATTAGCAAAATTAGAGAGCTTAGACTAGATCTAACATGATAATAAATACCATCGCTCAGCTAAAATAAGCTCCATTAGAAATCAGCTGTAATTTCCACTTAAAGCAAGTTATTCACAAAACCCCTCCTCAGAAAACTAAGGGGGGATTTTGTGATATTTTGGAGGTTCTTATGAAAATATTCGCTCAGGCAGGCCTAAACCATAAGATTAAAAATTTAATTAATTTTTAATCTTAATGAGTTAAGTGTAGCTAAAATTTTATCTTTGACAAGGGTCTTAATATTTAGACCAATAATATTTGATATTTTGCATGTTTCCGTGCATTTCAAAGACTTTAAAAAAAGTTCACAGCTATTTAATTATTATTAAACAAAATTATATATACAATAAACTATTAATTTTTACCAAAATATAAATATAATAAATAATATTTATGTATCTATATATTAATATTGCAAAGTGAATTATGCATTCAAAAAAATCAAACATTACAATAGCTTTAATGCTAGTGGTGATGGCAGCAGCATTAAGTTCTTCTGGTTATGCCACAGCATTAGACCCTACAAAGGAAGATACCGCACTAACTTCTCGTGGATATTTTAGCATCACAATGAATAGACTTAGTACTTTTGATTCTATACAAGACATTAACTTGACTATATTAAGATCCTGCAGAACAATCGCAAAACCATTAAAGGCTATTTTGTTAGAATCAGAAGAGACAGCGATAATACACGGTGTAGAAGTAACGTACCGCAAAACTGGATTTCTTCCTTTTTACACAAACTTTTGGTGCACGGGTATGCGGTTAACAATTGAGGCTTTAGCAGAAATATTGTGCGGACGCAGGGATTGTAAAAAATATCGCTGTAGTAGCTCTGATAAAAATCACCAGGCAAGAATGAAAAAATTCAGAGAAAACACAGGACGTTTTTTAGCAGCGTCACAAGAATTATTTGAGAATCAAGTATTGCTGAGACAAAGGTCGATGTTTCAATGGACTGAAATTACGTTGGATGGATCGATACTGTTTTTAGAATCGTTATATGATGACGAACCTTGTCTAACGCGCCATGAAAATGTAGGCTCAGTGAAAATTGATTAATATAGTTACGATTCATGCCGTTAAAAGTTCCTTCCGTATTATGTTGCGCTGCCATTTTGCAAAAGGCAGATGGCAGGGTATTGCTTGTACAGCGCCCATTGCATAAATCAATGGGTGGCATGTGGGAATTTCCTGGCGGCAAGGTTGAGCCTTTTGAAACCCCGCAAGAAACCATTGTTCGTGAGCTGTTTGAAGAAATTGACATTCAAGTGTCGATTGATGAAATTGAACCCTTCACATTTGTTTCTCATACCTATGAGCATTTTCACTTAAATATGTTTGCCTATTTGTGCAAAAAATGGACAGGCGAAGTTACCCTTAAGGAAGAGCAGCCAGATTGCGTTTGGGTATTGCCCCATGATTTGGAAAATTATCTGGTGCCTTCGGCCGATGAACCCATTATTAAGCGGTTAATTAGTGAGCTATCAAACTGACATTATCTACTGGATCCCCACGCCCTAAAGGGCTCAGGATGACGGAGCAGTTAGGGCTCACTATGCCTAATGTAAAAAGTATTTTCTTTGTTTTAATAACAAAATGTTGTATACAAAAGAACAAATATTTAACAAAAATTTAAAAATGCGCGTATATAATATATTATTAACTATCTGCTTAGTATTTGCAACATCAAAATCATACGGAGCTGCCGAAGGTGCTTTTGCACAGAAGCCAGCAGAACACATAACTACTGTACATAACATGGAAGAGCACGCTGCTTTTTTGAGCGCACATATATTTACTGGACCATACGATGCAGCTGTCGACATAGTACTCCCTAATCCATCAACTTCTCGGGTGTTTATTAAACGTACTTATGAAGAATATGCTGCCATGTGTAGTACACACGGCTTACCCACACGATTAGTTGTTGGCTGTGGGCACCTTGAACACACACCTACTGGTGATGGATGCTGTCTCGGACATAGTAGCGATTATTTTACACTCAATATAAGCTACAGTAGAAATTCTGACATATTAGGCGATGTATTTCGTATGGAGAACCAAGCCTTTAAACCAAATAGCTGGGATTTCATAATATTTGAAAATTTTCCTTGGTATAATGAGGTTGGCGGTCAGCGCTTTTGGAACTTTAACGATAAGAACTTAAGGATGATTGCAAATAGCTTACGACCAAATGGTGCATGGGTATTGGCAGATTCACAAAGCAGATTCCCTCATGTAATTAAAATTGGAGATGACGATTTTGGTGGCGGAGATTTAACCATTACTGAAATGCAACCTGGGATTTTTCATAAAATTTGTATTGAAAGCCAAAAAATGCAGAGCGAAGCA
>CAMDPB010000135.1 GCA_945903885.1 Candidatus Finniella inopinata | reverse complement strand
TCAACCGGTGCAATTTCACTATAAGCAACGGGCAATGGCGCGTTATCATCTAACGTGACTAATTTTTTTGATATTCTTGCTAACTCAGCATGTTCTGTTAGCAAATCACGACGACGTGGTTGCTTGATTTCTGAAATTTTCTCTAACAGATTTTCTAAACTTCCAAAGGTTTGAATAATTTCCGCTGCAGTTTTGGGACCAAAACCTGGAACACCCGGAATATTGTCACTGCTATCACCGCACAGGGCCTGCACATCAATAACCTTATCGGGGGTCACCCCAAATTTTTCAAACACGACCTGTTCATCAATCGGTTTATTTTTCATGGGGTCCCACATGGTAACGCCAGGACGCAACAACTGCATAAGGTCTTTATCAGCGGAGATAATTTGAGTCTTATCGCCTTTGGCAATACAAGCTTTAGCGTAAGCTGCTATTAAATCATCTGCTTCAAAACCAGGTAATTCAACCATTGGCACACCAAACGCAACGCAAGCTTGGCGAATAAGTGAAAATTGAGGAATTAAATCATCCGGTGGTGGTGGTCGGTGGGCTTTGTATTCTGGATAAATATCTTGTCGAAAGGTTTTGCGACCCGCATCAAAAACAACCAATAAGCGATTGCCATCAACTTTTTCAATAAGTCGGTGCAGCATATTGCAAAATCCATATACAGCACCAACTGGCACACCGCTAGGGCTAGTCAGCGGAGGCAAAGCGTAATATGCACGAAAAATATAGCCGGAGCCATCAACTAGATGCAGGGTCACTGATTATAAGCACTAAATAAAGTGATTATACCCTATCGCAACCACCTATAAATGCAAGGGGCAGAATATAATTCACAAAGGTTACTAACACAAATATTGACCAACACGCTGATTTGGGGCATATTTCTTACGTTGGGCCTGTAGTTCAGTTGGTTAGAACCCCCCGCTCATAACGGGGATGTCACAGGTTCGAGTCCTGTCGGGCCCACCACTCTATGTTTTATTTAATTCCTTCAATGAATGCGTTTGCATACGCATTCATTAGTGCTTCGTAAGCATCTTCCCCTGCAGGGATATCTGCTCCTAAATAATCAACTACAACGAATGATAGCTTCAACGTGTCTGCGTAGCTTCTCGCTAGCGCACCATCCATTTGCCGTTCTGCATATAAACACTTAGGGTGAATTTTCCCATCACCAATGGCTTTACGAATTTTTAACATGTGCCCAGCATTTGGCGGAACGTTTGGATCAATTGAAATGGTTGCAATTGTTTTTACATTATAAGCGTTATCAAAATATTGATTGCCATCGTGCTGAATGATATACGTTTTACCTTTGTAAGGTTCCATTTTCTTTAATAAATCTTGATGTAGCGCTTCTAAACGCTTTTTATAATCATTTGCATTTCTGGTTAATAGCCCTTGATGATTTGGGTATAATTTTTTTAAATGTTGCAAAACAACACCTACAACTTGTGTCATCATTAAAGGATCTAACCATATATGCCCATCTAGATTGGTCGCATCAGATTGTTCATGATGGTTGTGATGGTTGTGATGGTCGTGATGGTCGTGATGATCATGAACACAACAAGATTTTTCATCCCAAAACGTTCCAGAGCGAAGCGGTTTCAGTTTAATTGATGAATCATCTTGTAATGCTAAAACATTGTTTTCCAGCTGTTTCACGTGTTTAAAGAGCGGTTGTTCATAAGCAGGACCAACCCAAATTAGTATTTTTGCGTTTTTCATAGCCAGCACTTGTGAAGGCACCAGCTGAACGTGGTGCGGTGAGGAATTTCCATCTAACAATAACGTAGGATTTGTAATGCCTTTGGCAAGCGCGCAGACTAAACTGTGTAAGGGTTTTATAGAGACAACAATTTCGTCACTGGTTGCTTTTGTGGAAGAGGCGTTGAAAAATAAAACAGCTGCAACAACACCAACAGCTAAAAATACTAGTTTTTTTCTCATGAATACCCTTCAAATGCTGACTTTAGAGGATACTAGCACAATCACTATAAAATCTTGTCGTATATTTTTTCAGTGTTTACTGTTTTTTTTTGTTATGATTTCAGTATTCCTCTTGGCAATCTGCTTTTTTTTAGATACTGTATAGACTGTTCGGGACGTAGCGCAGCCTGGTAGCGCGCCAGTTTTGGGTACTGGATGCCGGAGGTTCAAATCCTCTCGTCCCGACCACTTAAAATATAAGTGAAAACCCTATTTTTTATTTACCTATTTGCCCCTGGAACCCAGAGCACATCTAGCTTCCCATTGTCATTCAAGTGACGACTCAATACAAAAAATAAGTCAGACAAGCGGTTCAAATATTTCAATGCATTACCGTTAACAAGCTCATATTCATTCAATAGCACCATGCTTCGCTCTGCCCTACGCACAACTGTTCGTGCCACATGCATTAAAGCACTAGCTTTGGTGCCTCCTGGAAGGACAAAGGAATTTAGAGGGCTCAAATCGTCATTAAATATATCAATTTGTTTTTCCAAAAATTCCACTTGATTGGTGCCTATACGAAGCCCCTCCCCTTGAGGAACAGCCAAGTCAGCGCCTAAATCAAATAAATCATTTTGTATACGCGTGATTAGTTTTTGAAGAGCTATAGGTAAATCTACTGCAATTAATCCGCAGCAGGCATTGACCTCATCAACGTTGCCAATGGTTTCAAAACGAACATCAGATTTTTTTCTTCGTGTGCCATCACCAAGAGAAGTTCTGCCCTTATCGCCAGATCGAGTATAAATGCGTGTAAGCTGTACCATATTTTATGAAATCTCTGATTCTTGCCTGTTAATAAGTCTTTTAATATTATCGCGATGCGTATAAAAAAGAATCGCTGCAATCAACGCTGTAAAAGGAATAACAGCAGAATTAACCCCAAGAAAATAAGCGAAGAATGGAGCTAATAAAGCTGCTACAAGCGCAGATATTGAAGAAACTTTAAATAGTTTTGCAGTAAGCAGCCAGGTTGTCAAAACCAACAAACCAAAAGTTGGGTTCCAGGCCAAGTAAACCCCTAAAGTCGTAGCTACACCCTTCCCGCCTTTGAATTTCAAATACACGGGGAAAATATGTGCAAAAATTGCTAAAAAACCGACGACGAATTCATGGCCTGGAATAAAATACGAACTTACCAGTACAGGAAAAAATCCCTTAAATGCATCGAAAAGCAATGTCAGCGCAGCAATTTTTTTATTTCCTGACCGCAGAACATTGGTTGCACCAATGTTACCTGAACCTACTTTTCTAATATCTCCAATGCCAGCGATTTTTGAAAAAACCAGGCCAAACGGAATTGCTGCAAAAAAATAAGTACACAAGGCAACTACAATCACAACAAGTTCCGTATTAAGCGGTTCCATTCATTTTCTCCATGTTAAACACCAGAATATATCTAATAAGCAATCTGGTGTTTTATGAACAACCGCTAGTTGAGCCACATGTTACACACTTCAAGCATGTGCCATTGCGCACCATAGTGAAGTTGCCACATTCACCACATGAATCACCTTCATAGCCTTGCAGCTTTGCTTGAGTAGATTTATCTGCTTTTCGCTTTGATGATGATGCATATGATACAATATTTGAAGCTCCATACGTACCTGTGGATTTGATTTCAACACTTTCCGTATAACCGCTCAATGAAGTAGTTTCATCGGAAATACTAACTGTTGTTTCAACTAATAAAGGCTCTTCATTTTCGTTTTGACGATTAACCATGTAGTCACTTCTGTCGCCAATTGTATCTGGTGTTAAGTCACTTGGCTGCACATGCGCAAGGTCATGACGACCTAGATAATTAATAGCCAAGTCACGGAAGATGTAATCCAATATTGAAGTCGCAATTTTCACCCAATCATTTCCTTCAACCATGCCGGATGGTTCAAAACGAGTGAATGTGAAAGCCTCTACGTACTCTTCTAACGGAACGCCGTACTGCAAGCCAATGGAAATGGCCATAGCGAAGTTATGCATCAATGAACGGAACGAAGCACCTTCTTTGTGCATATCAATGAAAATTTCACCTAGTTTTCCGTCAATATACTCACCAGTACGAATATAAATTTTATGCCC
>CAMDPB010000134.1 GCA_945903885.1 Candidatus Finniella inopinata | reverse complement strand
CGGATTTCTCCACAGCGACCTCAACGCTGCGTGTCTACCAATTCCACCACAACCGCAGTGAGAAAAAGATAGCAAAGTTAAAATAAGCGCACAAGACTAAGCATCAAGTGCGCTTAACCTTTACAGCAGCGAGCCTGCGCCACTGACTGAGCAAACTCCGGGATTATCTTCAATATTCATTTTCAAAACCAAGCTATTTTTTAAAGCCAACAAAAACCTTGTGCAGCGGACCCCCATGTGTTTTTGCTGAAGATCTAATTCCAAACCCAGTGCTTTGGTAAGCTCCCCAATTCCATCAGCCAGCATAATAATATTGGCATCTGGCGCAACTTGTTCTTTCCATGCTTGCATCACAAAAGCATCGTTAACAGCCATGCAGATAATATTTTCATAGCCTTTTGCGCGTAACGCCTGCTCTTGTTGAGCAAAGCCAGGTAGTTGAATTTGCGAGCATGTTGGGGTAAATGCTCCTGGGAGACCAAATAAAATTGTTTTTCCTTGAAACAACTCATCTGTGTTTGTTTCCTTTTTTCCCTCAGGAGTTACAACTTGCACTATCATTTTTGGGATTTTAGCGTT
Source organism: Candidatus Finniella inopinata (assembly GCA_945903885.1). GTDB lineage: Bacteria > Pseudomonadota > Alphaproteobacteria > Paracaedibacterales > CAITNM01 > CAITNM01. The sequence continues at coordinate 3,515 of CAMDPB010000134.1, read as the reverse complement.
CACTGAAATCATTTTTAACCTTTAAGTTAGAGATCAGTTGCAGAATACGTGACGCTTCTAAGTGCCTCAAGGTGAAATTATTTCTTTTTAAGATCTTGACTACAATCTTGCTAAATATTAGAAATAAATCCATAAAAATTATTTTTTATGGCACGAATAAGTAATAAAAATTTAAATATTCATTTTATTTGAGAATTTTACTGACTTTTCCTTGTGTTTAGTGAAGACTATTGGCTAATCTATAACGCGAAGGGAGGCTATTAATGCACGGCGAATTCAGTATAACCAACATAGCCCTGGTGATATTAGTTGCCTTGGTTTTCGGATTAGGCATGACACGCTTAAAGCAACCCCCTATATTAGGCTATATTATTGCTGGATTGATCTTAGGTCCATCTGGCCTAGCATTTGTTGAATCACGCGATCAGGTTAGCATTCTTGCTGAAATGGGCGTTTTACTTTTGCTTTTTGTCATTGGCATCGAGCTAAACTTGCGTACCTTTAAGAAAGTGTGGCTTGTAACATCTCTGGCAACACTTTTACAAATTCTTATCTGTACAGGTGTTACCTGGGGCATTTCATTCTTTTTGGGGTGGAGCAACGGTCTAGCTATACTCTTAGGTTTTATCACAGCAATTTCATCAACGGCAGTTGCTGTTAAGATGCTAGACACGATTGGTGAAGTGAACTCAGAAATTGGACAAATTAGTATTGGTGTTTTAATCGCGCAAGACTTTGCTATCGTCCCGATGATCCTCATTTTGCGCAACTTTCACAGCGACTTATCAATTTTAGGACTCTTTGCAAAACTTCTGCTGGCTGCTGGAATTATTGCTGGGCTTATTTACTACCTTAGTCAGAAACAAAGAGTACGTATTGGATTTTTGGCTGATGTGATTCGTCAAAAAGATTTGCTTCCTCTGGTCAGCCTAGCTTTTTGTTTTGCAGCTGCTGCTATTTCTGGTTTGATTGGTTTATCTGCAGCTTACGGAGCTTTCCTTGCAGGTTTAACAATTGGGAATACTCACGAACGAAGTGCAGTATTAGATACAGTTAAGCCTATTCAAAGCACGTTGATTATGGTCTTTTTCTTATCAATAGGAATATTGATGGATGTTGGATTTATCTATACGCATCTAGCCACGTTCTTATTATTGTTACTTTTAATAACTGTTGGAAAATCTGCGATCAACATATTAATACTACGCTTTCTTCAGATTCCTTGGTCAGAAGCATTTTTGGTTGGCGTTGTTCTTGCTCAAATTGGTGAATTTGCTTTCCTTATGGCATCTGTTGGACATGAATCTAAAATTATAGATGACTATGGTGAAAAACTTATTTTATCTCTTACAGCGCTGTCATTGTTGTTTAGTCCAATATGGATGACGCTTGCGAGACATTTAAAAAACATTACTGATGAATCAAAAATATCTATGCGCGATGTTGTTGCGTGGATTAGTATGCCTGGCAGTCATTTTTTAAAATTGGTATGGAAACGTGCCGCAAAAGAATGGCATAAAGAAGAAAAAAGTATTAAGCGCAAAGACGAAGATGCCTGATTTTTCTTTTGAAAAAAAAATTGAATCTCAAAAAGTATCTGGCGTTGATGAGGCGGGATGCGGTCCTTGGGCTGGTCCAGTTGTAGCGGCTGCTGTAATATTTTTTGAATACAATCAACAATTGTGGAGCAAATTAAACGATTCAAAAAAACTAAGCGTTAAAAAGCGCGAACAGTGTTTTGAAGTGCTTACCAATTCTGCATCTCTTGTTTATGGAATTGGTATAGCTTCGGTTGAAGAAATTGATAGTCTCAATATTGCGAATGCGACACGATTGAGTATGGAGCGCGCAATTTCTGCCCTGCCTATTCAACCGGATCATGTACTGATCGATGGAATCCGCAAACCTTCAATCAGCATCCCCCTAACAATGATTGTAAAGGGAGACAGCATTTGTTCAAGCATTGCAGCGGCTTCTATTATTGCAAAAGTCACTCGTGATCGAATTATGGCTGATCTTGCAAAAAATTATCCTATGTATTACTGGTCAAGAAACGCCGGTTATGGCACTGCTCTTCACCAAGAAGCTTTAAAAAACTATGGAGTAACCCCTCATCATCGCAAAAGCTTCGCTCCAATTCGTGCCTTATTAGGTGAAGCAGCATGACCTACTGGATGTATGGCTGGCATGCATGTAATGCTGCACTTAGTAACCACTCTAGAAAAATTGAAAAAATTCTTTTAGACAGGAGGCAAGATCCTAAAAAATTGCAGCTTAATCGGAAAATTCCGTTTGAAGTGGTTGATGTGAAAATTATTGAACAAAAAGTTGGAAAAGAAGCGGTGCACCAAGGAATTGCCTTGTGCGTACACGAACTTATTCCGGAAGACATTTCAATACTTGAGCAAGACATACCTATGTTAGCGGTTATTTTGGACCAAATTACTGACCCACATAACATGGGCGCTATCTGGAGATCATGTGCCGTTTTTGGTGCCGCAGGTGTTATCACTACAGAACGCAATAGCGCGCCAGAATCAGGTGTGTTAGCAAAAGCTGCATCTGGTGCATTAGAGGTTGTGCCTCGCATCGAGGTTAAAAATCTTGCAACATCTATAGCTGAACTGAAAGATCTTGGTTTTTGGATGTATGGATTTTCTGAGCATGCAACAGATACTCTTCAAAATTTTTCCTTCGCTAAAAAAACTGCTTTAGTTTTTGGAAACGAAGGTGATGGCATGCGATCTTTGACTATGAAAAATTGTGACCAAACTCTTCAGCTTCCAACCTCTAAAGCTTTCCAAACCCTTAATGTTTCCAATGCTGCTGCTGTTGCATTATATGAAGTTTTCCGCCAACAAAACTAATTTCTAAGGAGCGCGTCTATGGCTAAGAATATTGTCATTATTGGTGCTGGTCCTGGTGGGTATGTGTGTGCTATTCGTGCTGCTCAGCTTGGAGCTAGCGTTACAGTTATTGATTCAATGAAACGCCCTGGTGGAACCTGTTTAAATATGGGGTGCATTCCCTCAAAAAACCTTTTGCATGCCTCTCACGAATACTACAAAGTTGATCACCAATTTGCAAAGCTTGGAATTTCTGTTAAGCAGCTAACAATTGATGTCAATAAATTACAGATGCAGAAAAAACAGGTGTTGGATGAGCTTGGCCATGGAATTCTGTTTTTATTTAAAAAGAACAATATTCGTTTCATTCATGAAACTGCAGAAATAGTTAGCGAAAATCAAGTTAAAGCGGGTGCTGAAATATTGAATGCTGACGCGATTGTAATAGCTACAGGCTCAGTTCCCAGAATATTGTCAAATATCCCAGTAGATGAATCTATCGTTCTATCTTCAACTGGTGCTCTTGACCTGGATCATGTTCCAAAAACCATTGCCATTATTGGTGGAGGGTATATTGGACTAGAATTAGGCTCAGTTTGGGGTAGATTGGGATCAAGAGTTCATGTCATTGAAGCTCTTGATCGTATTGCTCCTGGGCTTGACCCGGAT
>CAMDPB010000133.1 GCA_945903885.1 Candidatus Finniella inopinata | reverse complement strand
TAGTGAAAATGCACTTAATATGCTATTACTTGCAGATATTTTTGAAAGACTTTTATATGCTGGCTCTGCAAAATTTGACCCGTCGTTTTGGCGGGCGTGTTGTTTTAAACAGCATAACCCATAGGTTCCCAGAACAAGGGTGCGTAGGGCTTGTAGGCGTTAATGGTTCTGGAAAATCAACATTGCTTAATATTTTATGCGGCCTAGACGAACCAGATGATGGGACGGTGACCAAGCCTCGTGATACGGTAATTGGGTATTTACCCCAAGAACCAAACCAAAATCCAATGCCTACTCTTTTGGAAGAAGCACTTGGCGGTGCCGAATACATTTTGGGTTTGCAAAAAAGGCTTACCGAAGTTCTGACGCTAATGGAAAACTCATGCACTGACGAAGTCGCTAAAGAATATGACCACATTATGCATGAGCTCACGTATTTAGATGGCTTTTCAATTGAATCTGAAGCCAAAGAGTTGCTATGTGGACTGGGCTTTAAAACCGATGATTTTGGCAAAGACCCAAAAACCCTATCGGGTGGATGGCGTATGCGCTTGGAATTAGTGCGTTTGTTTTTGAAAAAACCAAATTTCTTAGTTCTAGACGAACCTACAAACCACTTAGACCTTCCTAGCATGGAATGGGTTGAACGCTTTTTAAAAAACTTCCGCGGCTGTTTGGTGTTTGTTTCCCATGACAGGTCGTTAATCAACCGTTTGGCTACCAACATTTTGCACCTGCACCATGGCGAAATGAATGCCTACGTTGGCAACTATGACAAATTTTTAGAGGCTTATGAATTAGAACAAGAACAAATTCAAGCACAAAAACAGAATTTGGGGGCAAAAGCACAGCAAGTGCAACAGTTCGTTGATCGCTTCCGGGCCTCAGCAAGCAAAGCACGCCAAGTACAAAGCCGTGTCAAAATGCTGCAAAAACTCTACGATGCCGATACGAATTTGAAGGTGGATGAGAAAAACCCACCCATGAGCGTTAAACTTGAATGCGCTAAAAAAAGTGGACGCGTAGTTTTACAGGCCAAAGACCTTTCCATTGGTTATGCAACGCCGCTTGTAAAAAAACTTAGCTTCAAGCTTGAACGTGGGCAAAAACTAGCGATTGTTGGCGCCAACGGTATTGGTAAATCCACGCTGATAAAAACCCTACTAAACATTGTGCCTAAGATTGAAGGCGAAGTGGAACTTGGCCACGAAGTTGATGTTGCATATTTCGCCCAGGACCAGCTGGACTACCTTATGCCCAAAGCAACCATGCTAGAAAACGTAATGCAATTGAATCAGCACTTAAGCATGGGCCAAGCCCGGTCAATGTTGGGAGCATTTTTGTTTAAGGGAGACGATGTTTTTAAGCCCCTAAATGTACTTTCCGGCGGTGAAAAAAACCGCGTAGGTTTATGTTGCCTATTAGCAAAAAAAGCAAATACGTTGATTTTAGACGAGCCTACAAACCACCTTGATATGCAAAGCATCGATATTTTGGCAGAATCCCTTAGCGTGTTTGAAGGCACGGTTTTGTTTGTAAGCCATAATCGTAGCTTTATTGATGATGTCGCAACCCATATTTTGGGCCTAAATGCGCGCGGCCAAACCCTGCTTGTAGAGGGTGACCTAGAACGCTTTGAAGCTAAGGCTGAACAGGTTGAATTTGCCTGGGGATGATCAGAAAGCTCTCAAAATTTAAGACTTCTTTATTACTCACCACCTTTTAATGCTGTTAATAGATCTTCAGTGGCACAACTCTCTTTTCCTTCTTGAGTGCGCCCCTGAAGGAAAAAATCTTGCAACAAATTTGAAAAGGACAATATGTCTTTTTGTGCATTTGAAAATTCATCCAAAAGCCTTGTGGCGTTGTTGATACGCCTTATATGCACTAAAAGCTTGTCTTCAAATTTATTAGAAACACCGTTTGCAATTAATTGCAAACCTTTATTACCTTGCACTTCTAGCGAAAGTTCGTTAAGGCGCTTTTTTATCAATTGAGACACAATATTTTGAGCTTCGATAATACTTGCATTTATATTACCAAAAACTGCCAACCAATCACTAACGCTAAGGGATTCAGAAGAATTTATTTTTCTTTCTATATCTATTACAAACTCTTCGTAGAAACTAAGCTTTAAATATGCTTCTGCTGTTGGTTTTATACTATTTAAGATCACTTTAAAGTTTTTTTGCACTTTTTCTAAAATTTCAGGCATTTGTGCAAGTAAATATGCAACCCGTCCGATATCGACGTGTGTACCACAACGAAGAATTTTCCCGAAATTTTTTATTTTTGCAGATAATTTTTCCTCAGGGGTTGCATAAAAAAGTTCCGGGTGAGATTCATGATATTTTTCTTCTACGCTTTTATTAAGAACAGAACTACTCATTCGAGCCAACGATGCAGGAGATGAAGAAGGAGATGAAGGAGGAGATGAAGGCGTTGGTTCAGGAGTATCCTCTTCATCTTTAAAAAAATCCGCTTCAGAAAGACCAGCTTGACCTGGCGAGGGTGTTTGATTTCCTGGTGTTAACTGCTCATGAGGATCTGGCTCTGGAGGTGCTTCTGCTGAGTTCAAAAAAGAAGCAGACAAAAGAAGTAGAATGCAAGTTTTCATTTTGTTTATACATCGTAAAATTCCAATTTTTAATTATAAAAAGATTTGATTAAAAAATTATTAAGAAAGTTTCACAGATCACGTCCAGAAATACTAATTTGCAAGAAATTAACAATGTTCCTCTGCAATCAATAAACCATGTACCTTTTCTGCAAGACTTTTCCCAGGAGTATTATCACCCATTATTGACGCCACTCCAATACAGTCCAGAGGCGTTTCTCTGCGTTGATTACGCACTTTCAATAACTCTTTAACATTTGGAAAAGATCTTCTCGTTATTTTTATTATTTCTTCGGTAGTATAGTCATCTACGTAACGCAGATATTCCCCATAGCCAGGCTGTGGAGTCAGAATAATGCATACCCAGTGCAAAAGGGTATTTTGGTCTTCTCCAATTGGGTTAGAACCATGAATTTCTATAAGCTGCCCAAGTAGTGACTCAAATTTCGGAACTTGACTATCGCTAATAGTTCTATAGCTTAAATTTTGAAACTCATGAAGAGATTGATCAGAAACACTAAGCGGGGGTCGTGGTTTGTCAAGCAAAGCCTGAAGCTCCGGACTTATTGTCATACCAGCAATATTACTCGAAAACAGCACTACCAAAAATGTCGCGATAAAAAAACACATAGTCCCAACTGCAAAAAAGATTCCCATTGATATTTTAGAGTAAGGAGCATTAAAAAATTGCTAACACAAATTTTTTGAATGTAGCCTCTTGCAGTATTGCAATGAAAATACACTCTAAATTAACTTACTGTAAAACATACTAAGCTCGTAGATGTAAAACTCTTGGGAAGTATCATGAAAAACACAATGAATGCATTGCGCATAATTTTAGTGTTAGCAGGAACAATCCACATTTCTGCAGGTGAGCAACTAAATGATTCAGAAATTTATGAAAACCCAAAGCATATGAAATACCTTCCACTTACTAAGCAAGAGCACATTAATGACAAACTTCCAGAAAATGCAACCCATTTTCAGCAGATTGTAGCTCTATTAATGCATAGATTAGCAAACCCACTTCTTGCCATAGAAAATGCCGGCGATTAACTAAATGCTCTGCTATTACCCATTGCTTTTTTAGGCACTGGGGACAGCCGTTCTCGTCTTAAACAGAAAAACACTGACATGAGCCCCCATGTAAAATTCACATAATTATGCTAGATTCACCAAATGACCCTGCCCTATAAACTAATTTTATGAAAACAATTCTTGGCAAAATTTTGCGCAACCCAATCACCCAAAGCCTGCTTGCGTTCATTGCTTTTGCCTACATAAAATTTGTGTTCATAACCAGCCGCTGGGAATTTAAAAATCGGGAAATTTTTGATTCATACATAGCCCAAAACAAACCTTTCATTGTGTCTTTCTGGCATGGGCATTTGTTAATGTTGGCCTGTGCATTGCAGTGGAAGGTTTCCGTGCACATGCTTATTTCAAATCACCGCGATGGAAAAATTATCTCCAAAACTATCAA
>CAMDPB010000132.1 GCA_945903885.1 Candidatus Finniella inopinata | reverse complement strand
GGGCAGAACGTGGCGCAGAAAATACAGTTGTTTTTGTACGCAGTTGGGGCGGTGTAGATGAAAAGTGGGTACTAGATGAGTCCTTGCGAGCAACACCAGAAGCAAAGGCGTTACTAACTCTACGCCTTCAGTTAGTTGATATACTAGGCAAGTCATTGACTCTTCACATTACTGCACGTGAAGGTAAACAAGAAACTTTTTCTGACATTGGATCACTCACAAAAATTTTGATGGAACAAGGCAGCAAGGGTGTTACCTATCGCCGAAATAAGGGTCTCGGCGAAATGGGTGACGAAGAGTTATGGCAAACAACAATGGATCCAGAATCTCGTACATTGCTGCAAGTTAGAATGCATCACGCAGAAGAAGCAGAGGAAATTTTCTCAACTCTAATGGGTGATGTTGTTGAGCCACGTCGTGAATTCATTACAACAAATGCTTTGAAAGTCATTAATTTGGATATATAGGTTCATGTCGTGGCTATTAAGAAGCACCAAAAACCAAAAGTTAAATCAAGAAAAACAAAAAGATCACTACTAAGTCTTCTTGGACGTTTTTGCTTGTTAGCAAGTATTTGGGGATCAATTCTACTTGGATTGATCCTTTTGTGGTTTGTGCAAGACCTGCCCGATCTAAATCGCCTTCAAACCAACGTACGCACCCCAAGTATCACTATTCAGACCCTTGATGGCACAGTGATTAATACCTACGGCGATGTATTTGATGAAATGGTTCGCGTACAAGATTTGCCAAAACATGTTCCACAAGCACTTATGGCTGTGGAAGACCGACGCTTCTACTATCACTTTGGTGTTGATATTATCGGCCTTGCACGAGCAGCTTACGAAAATTATCGTGCGAATCGTGTGGTTCAGGGTGGATCCACTTTAACTCAACAGCTAGCAAAGAATTTACTATTTACAGAAGGCTCTTTTGCTGTGAATGACCGTTCATTTAAACGGAAAATTCTTGAAGTTTTCTTGTCAGTTTGGCTTGAATGGAAGTTCACAAAAGACGATATTTTGACAATGTACCTAAACCGTGTTTATCTCGGTGCTGGAACTTTTGGCATTGAAGCAGCTGCTCAGCGCTACTTTAATAAATCATCACGCGAGCTTACTGTGTTCGAAGCAGCGGTGATTGCTGGGTTACTTAAAGCCCCTTCTCGTTATTCTCCATCCTCCAATCCCGAAAAGGCTAAAGAGCGCGCAAAAACAGTATTGCAGCTTATGCAAGAAGCAGGATTTATTAAGGATGCGCAAACATACTTTGATGCAGGCATACACGCTCTGACAAGCAATAAGCAAGAAAGCAGCTTTAAGTATTTTTGCGATTGGGTAATGGAACTTATTCCTAATTTTGTTAATGGCATGGACCGTGATTTAATTGTGGTCACCACCCTAGACCCAGCTATGCAACGTCATGCCGACCATGTTTGCATTGACTACATAAATGACATGGGTGCAAAACTTAAGACATCACAACTTGCTTTACTAGCGATGAGTCCAGACGGAGCAGTACGCGCTATGATTGGCGGGGTAGATTATAAAAAAAGCCAATTCAATCGCACCCAAGCTTCTCGTCAACCAGGCTCTGCCTTTAAAATGTTCATTTTCCTAGCAGCAATGGAATACGGCATGAGCCCAGATGACATGATTGATGATAGCCCGTATATAAACGGCACATGGCGTCCAAGCAATTTTACTTGGAAAACCAGAGGGGAAGTTAGCATCATCGAGGCATTCTCTCGTTCTATTAACAGTGTGCCAATTCGGTTAATGGAAAAAGTTACTCCTCGAAAAGTTATTGAAGCAGCGCATCGTTTAGGTATTACTAGCCCCATGGAAGAGCACCTTTCCTTATCATTAGGTGCAATTGAAACTACATTGATTGATTTGACTTCGGCATTTGCAACTTATGCAAATCAGGGACGTGCTGTTTGGCCTTATGGAATTTTAGAAATTCGAGATAAAGAAGGTAATATTCTTTACAGGCGGGAAGAGCAGCGAACTCAAACAATTATTAAACCAGAGCCGCTTGCTAAAATGCGGGCATTACTTAGGGCAGTGGTTGACGGTCGCAGTGGATACAGAGCCAATGTTTCACCGACTGTAATGGGTAAAACTGGCACTAATGGCGACAAGAGTGGAAACATTGACGCTTGGTTTTTTAGTATGCGTGAGCCTTTGGAAAACGATATTGGCTTTCAGAATTTAGTGGTTGGGGTCTGGACAGGAAATGACAAGAACAAACGTATGGCAAACGAATCCTCTGGTGCAAATTTACCAGCACTAGTAACAGCAGCTTTTTACCGCGGTCCTGAAATTTACAATGGACCCAATAAACCACCTAAGAAAATACATGGGCTAAAAACTAAAGTAGAGGCTCCTGCAAAAAGTCAAAAAGAATCCGTTAAAAAAGATGCTGTCGAGGAATTAATGAATGACTTCGGTTAAGCCCATAATTCAAGTGTTTTTTTGCAACAGCGCGTTTCTTATATTTAAAGCAAACAATAAAAAATAGAAAAATTTTAAAAAAAGTTGTTAGAATAAACGAAAATCTGAACTCGGAGTTATTCATTATGAAATTAAAAATTTTGTTAATCAACCTAGCCCTATCCCTTACAACAGTGAGTGCTGCGCACACTACTGACAGTAAAAAAGCAACATCACCATCTTTAGCAGTAAATGCTACACAAGCAAGTGATATAAATAAAATTGTCGATGGACTAGTAAGTGCTAATGTAAGTGGACCAGAAGAGCTATTTAAAATAATAAGTGGAGAAACACAAACAACTGACCGTGAATTGCCTTTGCAAGCCACAGTTAGAGAAGCTGCAGCACAAAAATTGCGCATCATGTGTTACGAAGAAGGAAAAGATACGGTCGTTGCTTCAACTGATCCTACTTTACTTGGCAAACCAGTGTCAGATTTCAGAACAAACACTGATGAAGTTGTTCGTGACACAGCCATTGAAAAAATTAGAAATAGCGGAAAAGATAGAGCTACTTTTACTTATACAGACAAGCCAAAAGCTGATGGCCCTATTGTTGATGGAAAAGGCGTTTCAGAAGGCAGAATTGTAGAAGCAGCGGGAAGAAATGCATTTACTAACTTTCATTCAGAAAAGAAATTTCTATGTACAGTTGGCGCAAAGATCGATGTCGCTGGATAATCACTTTTTAATTGCTTGAATTGCACCATACAAGGTGCGAATCTCTTGCTCTGTGGGCTGCATTCTTAAAAATGCAGCCCTAATATTTTGCCACATCTTTTCTTTTTTATGAGGCACCCTCCAGAAATTTACCAAATCAAGTTCTGTTTCTAAGGACTGAAAAAAATGATGAAGCTCTTTTTGATTAACTGGTTTTGTATTGCCCATATGCAGCCATGATTCTTGTGCTGTGTGAGACTGATACCATTCATATAAAATAACAACAACAGCCTGGGCAATGTTTAAGGATGAAAAATGAGGGTTAACAGGAATAGTAATAATGTGCGTTGCTACAGACAAATCTTCATTACTAAGACCAGTACGTTCAGGCCCAAATAGTAAGCCAACCTTTTTTCCATTCATTAATGGCACCCCCGTTTTTGGAGTATGATATTCTTTAATTAATTCACGCTCCGCTGCTGTGGTTGCAAAAACTATCTCTAAGTCCCCAACGGCATGCTCTAAGCTCTGATAAATGCTTGCTTCTTCCAACACACGCTCATTACCAACTGCCATAGCAATTGCTTTACTATCATCTGGGTCACACTTAGGCTGAATCAATCGAAGTTGTGTTATGCCAAAGTTTCCCATGGCACGCGCAACTGCACCCAAATTTTCAGCTAGCTGAACCTGGTGCAAAAGAATAATGGGCTTAATCATTAAGCTCGACGCCAGATGGTTCCATTTGGGCCGTCTTCAAGGGCAATACCTTGATTAATAAGCAGTGCACGAATTCTGTCTGCTTCGGCAAAGTTCTTTGCCTGCTTAGCTTCATGACGTGCAGTCACCAGTTGATCTATGTCTTGATTGTCAGATTGGCCTTGAAACCAAATTTGAGAATCTTGAGCAAGTAATCCTAAAAATTGGGCACTAGCTTTTAATGTATTCGCAACCACAATTTGTTCATCACC
>CAMDPB010000131.1 GCA_945903885.1 Candidatus Finniella inopinata | reverse complement strand
GGGGTTCTAACCAGAACGCCCGAAATATCGACTTTGAGAATTTAGTTTGAGGAAAATAAGGAACTTCGACCGGGTTGGTCGATTTTTTTGTGTTTGGTCTGTCCCAATTGAAGTATAGTAAAAATGGTACAGTTTTTAGTGAAGACATACAGCTACTCATGCTCTCGTAGAATGTAACAGTTTTATTGGGACAACATTTTAGATGTTTAGCTTGATGATGTACTGAGTAATCCCCTGTACTGCTTTTAGCAGTACAGTTAATGTATGAAAAAGTCAAGTCTTGGATTTTTTGGCATCTGATTTTTCAAATACCAGATTTGCAAGCATTTGCTCCAGATCAATTGTTCCGGCGATATTACAAAACTGATAATATCCATCTAAAATAATATGGCGCCAAGCAATCGGTGATAGTCTTTTAATAAGCTCTAAAGCTTGAAGATTTCCTTGTTTTTCTTGCATCTGATAAATCTGTGATAGGATTAACGTGTTATAGTAAATGATAACATTGGCAATTAAGCTGCAACATTCATTCCAAATCCTTAACTCATTTTCGGTGGTCCCACGAAACTTACCACCATTAACTACACCAATTTTGCTCACTAATTGATGATAACCTTCGATGCGATTTAAGGCTCCTCTTATAGCCTGCCTGTACTCTGGATCGTCGATAAATTTTAAGGTATGCATGCTTTCTAAGATTTTATTGTATTCCCATAAAGCTTGTTGGATTCTACTGCCGCGTTTGTGAGAGCTCAATTTACTGACTACGACACTATAACTGGTGTGTCCCATCAGCATTGAAGCCAAGATGTGTTGCAGACTATCCCAGTCTTCTTCAATCATCTCTTGGTTTAATTGCTTTGTGGGTTTGATTAAATCTTTTTCATAAATCTTGGGATCTTGAAATGTTATAATACCATGGGCCTTATCACGAATTTTTTTAAGATGAGGTGTGAATTTTTTGCTGTGTAAATGCAGTAAGATAAATTGCAATTGATTAATACTGTGTGTATCACCACAATACCAATCGGCATCAATGATCGAATCATAAACCACTCCATAAAGATGGTGACTTTCATGTTCATTTGGACTGATAACTATGCTGTTAGCGCACATATTATTGTAATTGAGGGAATAGGAAACGACACCACGTTTTTGTCCAAAGTACTTTGAGGAATGGCGAGCTAAAATATTTCTGATGCGAGTTGGGATTTTTTTACCATCTAAAGCTGCTATACGTTGCTGTTCCTGTAAATCCCAATGTTTAAAGATAGGTAATTCAGTAATTGCTTGCCGTAAAATATCGTTAGCATTTTTAAGAGTTTCTAAGCGTACAAAACTTTTTAAGGCAGCAAATAATTTCTCATAACTGATATCGCAAATCCCAGCCATTTGATAAATGCCATAGTTAGTTGCATTGGCGGTCAAGATAGCAAAGATTGCTTCAATATCAAATTCGGTAGTTTTTGCAAAACGTGGCTTAACGTGCGTAAAGGCTTTGGTAAAATGGCATTGCTGATCGACAAATCGTAAAATCTGGCTAAGGTGCACTTTAGGTAATTGTTCATAAAATGGGTTGTTAATTTCATCTTTTTTCCTCTTGTAAGAAAGTGTCCAGGTTTTAAGCTTCGAGTCATCTTTGCTTGGTTTGAGTTTGAACTCCTTATTTTTGCCTTGAGCAATGTTTTGATTAACTTGCACAATCAGCGGCTCTAACTCTGCTTGGAAACTTTGTAATTGCTCTTGAATCGGAGTATTTAATACGGGGTTATTTAACTTTTCTAAGGCTTCTTTCTTGTTCTTGGGCCAATCAGGCAGTAGATCTTGTTTAAGGCTTTTAAAACTAAAACTATCGTTTACAAAGATTTTGCCAGATTCTAAAGCTTTAGCTAATTGGTCATAGACCATGAATTCATAAGCCTCTACATTGAGCGATTTTTGTGATTTCTCTTCCGCAGTTACGGTATCGTAAACATAAGACTCTAAATATTTAGGAATACAATCAGTTGGAAACTTATCTGCTTTAACTTGATTTAAAGACTTTTTGCTTTGCCATGTTGCTTTCAAAAAGTTTAAGGCTTGGATGAGAGGGTGATTGACTTCATCGCTGGAAAATTCAAGCACTTTAATAATCGGTCTTAAGTTGGTGCTAATTGTTCTGGCTTCATTTTTATAGTAATCCCAGCGAAACTCTTTTTCATCAAAATCTTGAGTCACATGGGCCTTTAAGAGTGGAAATTTTGCTTCAGCCACAATTTTAAAGGCCTTTGGACGTAACTTGTCATCCGCAACTGTTTTATCGGTAAACAAGTCAAAAATCTTTCCAGCTTTCTTGCCATAAAGCTTGCCTTCAATTTTATAATCATAAACAGCCTCTTTACCGTAATCTTTAGCATGATCCTTATGCTTATTCAGATGATAAATAAAGCCGTGAACCAAGTTATCATTGATTTTTGCAAAACGGTAATATACGTAACATAACAAGTAGAGCTTGGCCGTATTTTGGTCAGCTAATTCTTTTAAGCGATCAACCGTATAATAATCTACTAGGTACGCGTAGTAACGAATGTTTTGGTCCGAAATCTCTAGCTTAGGAATGATGTGTTTTGCTGATTTAAATAATTCAGCACTTGCGAGATGTTTAGTGATCTCTTTGATGATTTCTGCATGAGTAAAACCTTTGGCATCACGTTTTAATAAAGTAACGCCGTACATGTCCTGGTCTTCATCTTGTAGCATATTTTGCAATGCTTGATTAACAGATGGTGAAAGGTTTTTAGCAATTATCTGATTCAACCGCTTTGTTTCATCAGTGATAGCCTTGCCAACGATATCTTGCAATGTGCTGTATCCAGGCATAACTATCTGATGCGCATTTAAGAAATCAAGCAAGCCGTCAAAAATATATCGCGGATCAACACAGATTTTAACAATTTCTAGAGATTGCTCATAGGTAAGCGTTTGGGATAGAGCATTCCATCTGGTATAACCTTGTAGAGCTAATATGTGTGCCTGATGGTTAAGGCGTACTTTTTGACTAATTGCAGATGGTAAAATATTATCACTTGGAAAATAGGTTTTTGCAACAAACACAAAATCAGCCTGAACTGTTGGTAAATCCAAATTAAAAAAATTTTGTTTCGCTTTAAAATAGCCAAGTTGTAGAATGAAAAATATACGTGACATCTTAGATCCCAAAGATAACATAATCTTTTGTTCATCAGGATCAAGAGTAAAATAAAAACTTCTCTCTTCCTCTGAAAAATTTGGTAAGCCAAATAATTCTGCAATTTCTCTTGGTGACAGAATATTTAATCTTTTGGTAGATTTAACTGAAATCACTGTTATTTCCATTGGTTTTATAACGTTTGACAATATGGGTTACTGTGTTTTTACTAATGCTAAGGTCTTTAGCAATTCTCCTGTAAGAAGATCCGTTGTTAATGGCTTCAATAACTTTTTTAGCTAATTTATGTGATTTAACGTATGTGCCTTTTGTTCTGCCAATTTGTCTACCTTTAGCTTTAGCAGCGGCTATCCCTGATTTAATTCTTTCCTTAATTAGGTCTCTTTCAAACTCTGCTAAGGAAGAAAAAACAGAAGCAATCATTTTGCCGTGAGCAGTGGAAAGATCGTATTGCAGGCCATTAAGAGCAATTATCGAAACATTCCAAGATTGCAACAACTGCAAAGTTGAAACCAAATCAATAGTGCTACGTCCCCAACGGCTAAGTTCTGTAACTAAAATAGCGGTGATATGTCTTTGTTTTGCCAATTCTATAACTTCATTACGAACAGCTCGTGAATCTTTAATTCCAGATGCAGTTTCTTTAAACAAACCCACAACCTCATAGGACGCACGTTTTGCAAACGCCACCAGATCTATTTCTTGTCGTTCACATGATTGATCGTTTGTTGAAACTCTACAATAAATCGCAACTTTTTGTCCCAATTAAACCCTCTTAATTTTATACCCTTCAAAGCCGCTATTTTGCTAAGCAGATTTCTGTACCATTTTTACTATACTTCAATTGGGACAGACCAAACACAAAAAAATCGACCAACCCGGTCGAAGTTCCTTATTTTCCTCAAACTAAATTCTCAAAGTCGATATTTCGGGCGTTCTGGTTAGAACCCC
>CAMDPB010000130.1 GCA_945903885.1 Candidatus Finniella inopinata | reverse complement strand
TTAATTTTGACGGAAGAGTTATCAAATCAATTTCTATTCCTATTAAAAATGATGATTTTATAGTAGCGGTGATGTGTCTTAATGTGGATGTGTCTGTGTTTTCGCAAATGCAGCAGTTAGCACAAGCATTTTTGATTCCCTCAAATAATCAGCCTGAAGCTCTTTTTAAAAATGATTGGCAGGAAAAAGTACATCAAGTACTTTATCGCTGGCTAAGCAAAGAAGAATTAAGAGTTGAATCCCTTACCAATGTAGAAAAAAAAAGAGTTGTCCAAGAAATGTACACTCAAGGAGCATTTCGTGAAAAAAAAGCAGCTGACTACATCGCCAGTATTTTAGGACTAAGTCGGGCTTCAGTGTTTAATTATTTAAGAGAATTAAGGCAAAAAAATGTTTGAAAAGTTTAAGTTAGAAGAATATTTAGCAAGGTACGAATTTAGTGCTCCATACCTAATGTGCAGTTCCGACCCTCAAACGATGCTTATGAAAGATGTATTAGCATTAGCTTCAACGCAAGAAATGGATATGTGGGATACTTTGCCACTTTCTTATACAACTCCTGAAGGTCACCCACTTTTACGTGAAACCATAGCAACGCAAATGTATCCAGGTTTAGATAAAGATCAAATTTTATGTTTTGCAGGAGCTGAGGAAGGAATTTTTTGCACTCTGTTTGGAATAGTGGAGCCAAGTGATCATCTTATAGTTATCACACCTTGTTACCAATCATTGTTAGAGCTTCCCAAAGCAAAGGGCTGTTCAATTACAACCATTGACTTACAAGAAAGCAACAATTGGGAACTAGATTTAAACGCAATAAAAGCTGCGATTAAACCTAATACCAAATGGCTGGTAATGAATTTTCCTCATAACCCTACTGGGCAGGTGATTTCTCCTGGTGACCTAGCTGAACTTGTTCAAATTCTTGACACACATGGTATATGGATTTTTTGTGACGAAGTGTACCGTTTAATGGGTGCATCTGGCACCGTATGGGCCGATCCAGCTGCATGTATTTATCCAAAAGCATTATCCCTTGGGGTGATGAGTAAATCCTTTGGTATGGCAGGCTTGAGAGTTGGCTGGATAGCTTGCCAAGATAAATCCATGCTTAAAAAACTAGAGTATGTAAAATACTATACATCCATTTGTAATAGCGCGCCGTCGGAAATTATTAGCTTAATTGCGTTATGCAAAAAAGACATAATTTTGAGTCGTATTAACATGATTGTGAATCATAACTTGCTGTGCGTTGATGAATTTATGAAAACCCACGCTGAGCATTTTTCTTGGGTTCGCCCAAAAGGTGGATGTGTTGGACTCATTCGCTACAAAAAATCTGAATTAGTCGATGATTTTTGTCATCAACTAGTGCTAACCGAAGGGGTTCTTTTGATGCCAGCCTCTATTTTTGATATGGCCTCAAACCATTTTCGTATTGGTTTTGGACGCCAGAATTTTCCAGAAGTGTTGGATAAATTAAAGGTATTTTTAAAATGACAAGGGTTTATAATACCGACCAAATCAAAGATGTAATGGATCTGAAATACGATTGCCTTGAGCTTGTTCAATCTCAGCAACAGGCTTTTATCGATTTTTCGAATGGACTGATTACCGTTCCCAAACCTATTCAAATGAGTTTTGCAAAAGCTCAAGGGGATTGCCACATCAAAGCTGGGTTTAAACAAAATAGCGAAATTTTTGTGGTTAAAATTGCTACCGGATTTTATCAAAATAGTGCAAGTGGTTTACCTGCAGGTGATGGAGCAGTGCTTGTGTTTTCACAAAAAACAGGATTGTTACAAGCAATTTTATGTGACGGTGGATACCTCACAACTTTGCGTACTGCAATAGCCGCATGTGTTGCAGTGAAAATAACGCCGTGGGATGTGCAACACGTTGGCATTATTGGAACGGGGCAGTTAGCAATTCATGTTTTGGAATTAATGAGGCTTTTATATCCCCAAGCAGATTTTAGAATATGGGGAAGATCTGTTCAAAAAACCAAAGTAGTTGCTGAATCATATCCTGGCGTGAAAATCTGTGGATCGGTTCAAGAATTAATTCAAAATGGAGGTATTGTTGTTACGACAACGGCAAGCTCTCAGCCAATTATTGATCTAGATTATGTGAATGGAAAAACTCACATCATCGCCCTTGGTGCTGATGAAGTTGGCAAACAAGAATGTGACCCACGGCTATTTCAATCAGCTGATATTGTGGTTGTTGATAGTAGGGAGCAGGCTGCTCGGTTTGGCGATACGTTTCATGGAATCCAAGCTGGTTTCATAAACATTGAAAAAACAGAAGAACTAGGAAATGTTATTCAAAGTGGGGTATCTGTTGATGCGAATCTTCTCATCACTGATTTGACCGGAATAGCGGCTCAAGATATTGCGATAGCAGAGTGGGTGTTGGGGAGGCTGAAGTTAGCATAAAAACATTTAAAAATAATACAACTATTATTCATGGAGAAGAGGGGAAAAGTGGTTGACTTACAACTGAGGAATTGTTTTTTATCAAGGGGAAGAAATTTTGCCTTTTGGGAATAATTTGTTTGCTATGCCGCTTTGTTGTTGTTGGACAGATTCATGAACCAATTTGAAAAAAATATACTCTCTATCCGCGGCAATAGAGGCCAAAAATGGCCAGGGGATTTGCCGCGCACGGTAAATGAATTTGCTCAGCTATGGCATCTGTCGAGTCTTGAGCCGGTTGAAAATCTTTCATACAACTATGTTCTTTCTGGCTTCCAAGAGGGACGACCCATTGTATTAAAATTGAGTCTTGATAGCAAAGGTTTGAACATTGAAGCTGCTGCTCTAAAAGCGTTTAAAGGTCATGGCGTGGTTGATGTTATAGACCGAGCAGATGGAGCTTTACTGATTGAACGTGCTATTCCGGGGTATTCGTTGAAAGAGTTTTTTCCAAATTGTGAAGATGAAGCCATCGCAATTACAATTGAAGTGATTAAAAAACTTCACAGCGCACCAAGAATGAATCAAAAAGGGTTCCCAACTATCAACGATTGGCTTACTGCCTTAGATAAACCATACGAACAGCTTGGCCAAAGTTTGATCAAAGCAAGGTTGTTACGTGATGAATTGCTAAACACCATGAATGCTCCCATTTTGCTGCATGGCGATTTACACCATGAAAATATTTTAGCTTCTGGGCTTGAATGGAAAGTTATTGATCCGAAAGGGGTTATCGGTGAGCTTAGCTATGAGGTTGGGTGTTTTATCAGAAATCCTTTGGATGTTTTGCCAAATCATCCTGATAGCTTAAAAATTATAACGAATCGGATTAATGCGTTTTCTAAAAATTTAAATCTTGATCCGGATAGAATTACCAAGTGGTGCTTTGTGCAGGCTATGCTTGCAGTAGCGTGGGCTCTGGAAGATAATGTTGATCTCATCAGCTTCAAACATTTAACAGAGATTTTTGGTAGGTTAATATTTAAATAACAATATAAGAGCCAGAAATCTCTAGCTTATTTTATTTCAGGATATCTGTCGGGGTTGCTCAAAAAATAATTAACATAATCGTCATCCGAATTCAGTTCAACAGAGGCATTGTAAACTTTTCCTTCAAAACCGCCATATTCATTTTTCTTTCTTATCCTTACTTTATCGATGTCTTCAAAAGAGATATTATTTTCTTTCGCATAAGCAAGCATAACTTCTAATACATCACCTAATTCCTCTGTCAGTTCTTCTTTATTTTTAGCATCAATCACTTCTTTAGCTTCTTCAAAAAGCTTATTTTGAAGACGCTCAAGATATTCGTCGTCACCCATAACCCTTTCATTAGTCTGCACGTTTCTGTTTCTAAGGTAATTAGGTACTTTATCACGAATTAATTTATCAACTTTAAAACGTCTCTTGTTGGACATTGGAGCTGTTGTTTGTGCATCAGCATGACCCGCAGGAGCAACTTCTTTCGCAGCTTCTACTGGTGCTTTGTGTTCATCATTCTTTTCGCAAGCAACAAACACAACGCTTATAGCAGCTAGGCTTATAGCAGCTAGAGTTAAAAGAAATAAACTTTTTTGCATGATATGCTCAAATTTTAAAATAAAAATTTTAACCAACTTTTACTATAAATCAATTTCTAAAAGAAGCGCGAGTTTTTTTAAGAAAAAGAAAAT
>CAMDPB010000129.1 GCA_945903885.1 Candidatus Finniella inopinata | reverse complement strand
AAAGATTTTCCATTTTGCTCGATTTGATGTAGCGATTTTGCAGTATTCGCTTAAGTGCAGAATTCAAAATGTTTATTGCACAAAAGTAGCAAGCCATTTGGTGCGTACGTTTACACACAAACATGGACTAAAAGATTTATGTAAAGAATTGCTCGGCATTGAAGTTTCAAAGCAAGAACAAACCAGTGATTGGGGCGCCAAGACCTTAAGCAAAGATCAGATGCGTTACGCAGCAACTGATGTAGTGCACTTACATAGCTTAAAGTTAAAGCTTGATGCCATGCTAACCAGGGAAAACCGCCATCACTTAGCTAATGCAACTTTTGAGTACCTTCCCTTTAGAGCTGAACTTGACCTGTTTTACGGGCAAAAAGGCGACCTTATGGCTTATAAAATTGAAGACCAGGGATAGTTATGATGACAGCACCAACTACAATTAATGCGCATAAAATTCTTGAAGCCGGACGTCAAGCAGTGGTTCAAGAATCAGAAGCGCTAGCGCACCTAGCTGCTAGTTTAGATGAAAAATTCACCTCAGCGGTTGAACTTTTATCTCAGCAAAACAGTCGTGTTATTGTAAGTGGTATTGGCAAAAGCGGACACATTGCACGGAAAATTGCGGCAACCTTTGCAAGCGTTGGTCAACCAGCATTTTTTGTGCATCCTGCTGAAGCTAATCATGGCGATTTAGGAATGATCACTCCGCAAGATACCCTTTTGTTGTTATCGCATAGTGGAGAAACTGCAGAGCTTAAACCTATGCTTGATTATAGTAGACGTTTTCACATACCGGCTGTAGCAATCACTGCAAAAGAAAATAGTAATCTAGCAAGCATTGCTGATATTGCCTTATGTTACCCTACAGTGCCAGAAGCGTGCCCGATGGGCCTTGCCCCCACCACATCAACAACAATGATGCTAGCACTGGGTGATGCACTTGCCATTGCCATGCTTCACACGCGCAGCTTTAGTTCTACCGATTTTAGAACTTTTCATCCCGGGGGAAATTTAGGCAAGCAATTATCAAGAGTGCGCGATTTTATGCACACAGATGATCGCCTTCCAATTGTTCCTATGGGCACATTAATGCAAGAATGCTTGATAAGAATGAGCTATTTTGGTTTTGGGTGCGTAGCAGTGATAGATACAGATGGGAAAATACAAGGTGTTATTACCGATGGTGACTTACGTCGTCATATGCATGCAGGACTTTTGAATGACACCGTAGAAGCCGTGATGAGCCCTACCCCAACCATGATATCTGCAGATATTCTGATGGCAGAGGCATTAGCAATTATGCAAGACAAGTCTATTACCAGCTTGTTCATAAGCGCAAACAATAAACCAATCGGTATTTTACACATTCATGACTGCCTACGTGCTGGAATTATTTAGGTAAAATATGGTACCATAAGCTTCAATTTTAGAAGCGATGGTGTGTTGATGTTTAGTTTGCCTGTACGACTTGTGATCGCAGTCACATTAGCATTTTTTTTATCAAGCCATCTTGATTGCAATACCGTTAGTATTTTCTACACCATCAGCATTGTTCTAAAAGATGTTCTCATGCTGTTACTACCGTTTGTAGTGTTCAGCTACCTATGTTCAGCTGTATTAAGCTTACAAGGCAAGGCCACTTCTTTAATTTTCGGCGTTTTTGGCCTGGTTATTGTTTCTAACATTATTAATGTGTTTACTGCATACGGAGCAGCTGAAGCCTTTTTTGGGTTTTTAAAACCAATTAGTTTAGAAGCTATTCAAAGTCAAAGCAGCATAGAAGCTTTTTGGCGTCTTCCATTTTCATCATTTTTAACTGCTGATAAGGCTATGTTTTTGGGATTAATTATTGGTTTCATTGGCAATTTATCAGGCGCACGCTTGGTTACTCAAGCGGTTACAACTTTAAAAAATTGGACAACTATTGCTTTAAATATTGCATTTATCCCATTTCTGCCAGTTTATGTCTTTGGCTTTGTTTTGAAAATTGGCTTTGAAGGAGCATTGGGTACTCTTGCAACCGCATATGCGCCTGTGTTCTTTTTAAGTTTTGTAACCATTCAAGCATACTTGTTTTTCTGGTATGCAGTTGGCTGCAATGGCAACATAAGATCAACTTTTACTGCTATACGCAATATGCTACCTGCATGGCTTACTGGCTTTAGCACCATGTCTAGTGCCGCAACATTACCAGTTACGTTGAAATGTGTTGAAGCCAACACCCGTAACCCACAGCTAACAAACTTTGTCGTACCAGCCACTGCTAATGTTCATATGATTGGCGATGGTATTAATATTACCCTAACCTCTCTTGCGCTGCTTGCCATGTCAGGCACACCGTTGCCAAGCTTTACAGCATTTTTGGCGTATGTTGGTGCCTATGTTGTAACCAAATTTTCCGGAAGTGGTGTACCAGGCGGCGGCATGATAATTCTATTGCCTGTAGTGGAAAAGCATTTGGGGCTATCTTCAGAGTTATGCAGCCTTGTAGCAACCCTCTACATTCTGCAAGATTCATTGATGACTGCAAGTAACGTTGCAGGTAACGGTGCACTTGCTCTGATTGCCAATAAGCTATTCGCTAAAAAGTTTGTTGCATCAAAAGTTGCGTAAAACATCACCAATTAAAAAAGCCCGCTTTAAAAGCGGGCTTTAAATTTCACAAACTTACGTTTTGCTTAGGATGCGATTGCCTTCAAGCGTGCAACTAAACGAGAAACTTTCCGTGAAACGAAATTCTTATGGATAATTCCTGTTTTTGCAACTTTCATCATAGCGCTTTCCGCAGCAACCACTGCTACTTTAGCTTCTTCAAAAGAAACTGCAGGAGTGCTGTGCATGCCCAATGCCTTTTCGGCGGTCTTTACACAAGTGCGCATACGGGTCATACGATTACGGTTTACACCAGTACGACGCTCAGTTTGACGGATAGCTTTTTTCGAGTTCTTATGATTGGCCATGTTCAAATTTCATTTATATCTTGTGTACTTTATAGGAAATCTTGGCAACTTAGTCAAGAAAAAAGCGACATCAATTTAGTGCTATGAATTAATAACGGTTTAAATGTAGACGAAAATGTGGTATATTCCCTGAATAAAATTAGCTATTATTTCTTTTTTTAGGTTTTTTGTATTAAAAAATAGAAATTATATTGCATTAATAACTATTTATCACCATATACTTTTTAAGGTTAATTTAAAGGGATATTTTAATGAAATACAAATATATAGTGGGCTTATTGGTTGCCCTAAGTTTAAATAATGCGTTTGCAGCAGATGAAGCAATTGATCTTTATCAAAATGTTTATGGTGCGCTTACAACAAGAACAGCATCACCAACTGATCGAATAAACGCTGCATTAGAAAACAATGAAGATTACGACAACAAAAAAGACAGTGTTCTTTGGCGTAGTATTTTAGCAGGCTTTCAGCTGCGTAAAGCTGTATTTGAACTAAACGCTACTGAACTTCAAACAATAGTTGAAGCGCACAATGCATTTTTCAAAACATCTTTGGGTATGAGCTTAGTTTATGGTTGGACACTGAAACACTTTGCTGCACCTGAACTTCCTTATTACATTGTTGGTAACTTTAGTTTTGGTCAACATTTCAACTTAATAGCTGATCAATTCACTACAGAACAAACGAAAACTTTCTTGAAAAGCACCTTCACCCTTGGACTAGCAGCAGTTGATGGTGACGAGGACACTAAATGGGAATTTTATAGTGATGCAATTTCTGCACTTTGTGTAGTTGAGTCTATAGGTAGTCGTGATGGTGACTTATCAATGGATGGCATTATTGATGGTTCATACTTAACAAATGAAAAAAAACGAACTGAATCACTAAGAGTCCCAGGCAGAGCTGATCACTTGTGGATTGAAACTAGTTTTGATACAGAGGAATATAACCTGAAAGACCACGATGATGATGCTACTGCTCTTGTTAGCCTTCAGCTGCTTATTATACAAAAACCTGAATTGTTCAAGACATTAGATACGCCTTCTAATTTAGCGTTAGAAATTTTAGTGAGCTTACCTGCTAATACACCAAGAAACTATGAATTTTTAGGATACGCACTTAATGACGGGGATGATAGTCACTATTATTTCTTAAAAACAGTTGCTGTAAGAGAATCTCGTAGACTTACACCTGAC
>CAMDPB010000128.1 GCA_945903885.1 Candidatus Finniella inopinata | reverse complement strand
TGGTCCTGAAATTGGAATATTGCAAACTTCTGCGCAAATCACAGTACATTATACGCCCGAATCCCTTATCGGTTGTTCAATCGTAGGCTGCATTAATCTAGGCGAAAAAAATATTGGAGGATTCACATCTCAATTTTTACTTCTAGGTTTTTCAGATGAAAATGACGCCATCTGCCTTACAACAACAACCCCCAAAGTACCCAATGGAATGAAGCTACAATAATAAAGTGCTTGCATTTCTTATGGAATTAAAGAAAATGATAGGCCTAAATAATTCTTATGGTTTTAAATGAAAAAGTCTTGGAAAATGATTGGAACCAGCGCCCTAGGAAATGCGCTAGAGTTTTATGATTTTGTTATTTGTGGCGTCTTTATTGCTAAAATTTCTGAAGTTTTTTTCCCGAGCACATCCCCGACCATAGCACTTTTTGCAAGTATTTTTGCTTTTTCTGCTGCATTTTTCACGCGTCCGCTTGGTGCTTATGCATTTGGTTTAATTGGTGACACCTTTGGGCGCAAAGTCGCACTAACCTATTCCATCATGTTAATGGGATTCCCAACGTTAGTAATATCTCTATTGCCTGGGTACAACACCTTAGGAATAGCAGCACCTATCATTTTAGTACTGTGCCGCATGGTTCAAGGGCTTTCAACTGGTGGTGAATATAATGGAGCCGCAATTTTTGCAATTGAGCATGGACAAGCTAAGCAAATGGGCTTAATCAGCGGTATTATTGCGGGCTCATGCATGGTGGGTGCAGTGTTTGCTAGCTTTGCAGGTTCATTAATGTTACGTCCTGAAATGCCAGATTGGGCATGGAGAATTCCATTTTTTATTGGTTCTTTAGTAAGCTTCATGGCTTTTGTCCTAAGAAAAAATGCTAAAGAAACCGATGCGTTTATTCAAATTAAGGAAAAGAAAAAAGAACAAAAGCAACCAATGAAAACTATTTTTAAAAATCACAAGAGCGCATTTTTAATGAATATTATCGTTGGAATTTTCAAAGGTTCACTAACCTATACGGTTTTTGGATTTATGAATATATACATGACAAAGTTCCAAGGTTTTGAAATGTCCACAGCCGTATTTTTAAATACCTTTGGTTTACTAGGATACACCTCAGGGTGCGTATTTTTTGGTTGGCTAAGTGACAAAATCACTATGCGTAGATCTGTTTATTTATCATGTTTTATGTGCTGTACACTTTCTTATTTGAGCTTCTACTTGCTGCAAACAAAAGATTTATTCTTAGTGGGATTAGGACAATACGGAGTTGGCTTATATGTAGGAAGCTTTGTGGGATTAAGCCATGCATTTATGCAAGTTTTATTCCCTGCTGAAACTCGTTATACAGGTGTTGCGGTTAGTTTCTCTATTGGTATTGCCATATCTGGTGGGCTAATGCCTTCCGTTTATACATTTATGACTGGCTATACAGAAAACATGTATATGGCTGCCATCATTATTTCTGCGTACGCAATTATATTTACTGCCATTTCTAGGTTCTATCGTCGTAATGCAAAGATGTACAGCCCTGCCCCTCATGGTACTAAAACAAAAGAATAGGTAGCAACAAAAAGGCATTGAGTAAAATTGAATTTACTCTTGCCTTTTAGCCTTTTTCTTACTATAAATGTAAGCTACAAGTAAGGTCCTTGCTTCCTAAAACGTTTAGGCAGCTGGTGCTTGTTTTAAGTACCCATCCATAAGGAGAAAGTTTAATATGCAGCGTTTCTATGAAACAATTTTCATTGCGCGCCAAGACATTACCGCTAACCAGGTAGAAGCATTGGCAAAGCAATATACTAACGTCATCAAAGAATTCGAAGGAGAAGTTACAAAAACAGAATTTTGTGGCCTTCGTAATTTAGCCTACAAAATCAAAAAAAATCGCAAAGGTCATTACGTTCTAATGAACATCGCTGTAAAGTCTGATGGAATTAAAGAAATGGAACGTCAAATGAAAATCAACGAAGATGTACTTCGTCATTTGAGCGTACGCGTTGATGAACTTGACAATGCACCATCTGCTTTAATGCAAAATCGCGGCTTCCGTGAAGATGTTGTTCGTGAAGAAGTTCGCCCAGACGTTGTTGCTACCGAAGTTGTCGCAGAGACAGTAGCGGAAGAAGCAACAACCGAACCAACAGCGTAAAGGATTCAAAATGTCAGATTATATTGAAGAAGGCGAAAATCTAAAGCCAAGCGTACGTAAGCAATTTTTCCGTCGCCGTAAAAGCTGCCCTTTCACAGGCCAAAATGCCATGAAAATTGACTACAAAGATACTCGTATCCTTGTGAAGTTTGTGTCAGAGCGCGGCAAAATGATGCCAAGCAGAATAACTGCGGTTTCCATAAAGAAACAACGTTTGCTTGCTGTTGCCGTTCGTCGTGCACGTTTCTTGGCTCTAATGCCATACGTAAATGGCTAAAGACGACATACCACTTATTATTAAGGGCGGCGCATTGTGCGCTGCCTTTTCTTTTATGGCCCTGTTTATTCCTATTCTTGGCGCAGTAGTTAATTATTTTGCGTTATTGCCAATTTTTTATGTTGGGATCTGTTTGGGAATCAGAAGCTATTTGCTTGCAATCAGCATCCCTTTACTAGGCTCCATTGTGCTGCTCGGACCAGCTGGTGCAGGTATTTTTAGCATCACGATCTTTGCTCCCTCAATAGCAATTTTATACTGGCATTTTTTAAAAAAGAAAAACGCATACGAATTTTCACCAATAGACATACTGCATCTTTTATCAAGCAGATTTTTAGGATTGGTCTCCATTGTCTTTGGTTATTTAAAACTAACCAATAGTCACTTATTCGTTCTGCTTGCTCAAAAAATTGAAGTCATTAACAATCTTGCAAAAATTCCTTCATCTCCCAGCTCGTTAGTCGATGTACTACCTGGAATATTTTCCTTCTTATGGCTTTTAATGGTTTGGCTTAATTTTCAAATGGCCTATTCATTGGCGCTGAAATCAAATAAATCCATTCGTAAACCATCTATTCAACAAAATATTTTTCTTCCTCCCGTTTGGGATATTGCACTTGTTACGTCTCTATGGCTAATCATTGCAAACCAGTTATTTATTGGCTCGCCTATTTTTGGCATTTTCAGCCGCACTGCTTTATGCATTTGCGCCTTTCCTTTGCTGATTGACGGCATTGAAATAGCCCAACTCATGGCAAGGTCTTTTCAACTTCCTCGCTATGCAACTGTAATTTTCATGGTCTTAACATTTTTACTTGTCTGGCCGATGATTTTTGTAGTAGTGTTAGGGCTTGTAGAGCCATTATATGGCCTTAAGAAGAAGTATTACTCAAAATTTAATTAGGAGCTCAAACCATGTTGAAGCGTAAAATGCAAGTAATTCTAATGGAGCGCGTCGAAAAATTAGGGCAAATGGGGCAAATTGTTGCCGTAGCTCCTGGTTATGCGCGTAACTTTTTATTACCAACTAAAAAAGCACAGCGTGCTACAAAAGAAAATATGGCCCAGTTTGAAGTGAAAAAAGCTCAACTGGAAGCTACAAACCTTAAGCAACGTCAAGATGCTGAATATGTAGCAAAGTCAATGGAAGGCACGCAAATTATTATCATTCGCCAAGCAAGTGAAGTTGGTCAATTATATGGATCAGTTCGCAGCCGTGATATCTCTGAAGGTTTAACAAAAGGTGGTTTCACTGTTGATAAATCACAGGTTATTATCACCACTCCAATCAAGAATTTAGGTGTTCACACAGTTTTTGTTTCATTACACCCAGAAGTGCGGGCGCCAATTAGTCTTATTATCGCTCAATCTGAAGAAGAAGCAGCATTGAAAGCTAAAAAAGCTGACGCAGAAGAAGCACCAGCTGCTTAACTCTAATTGCTACCTTAAAATTATAAATTGGTCGCTGCAAAGCGACCTTTTTTGTTGAAGGCCTAGCAAAAATTACATTTCCCTGCAATTTTTTCATTGAAAATGCAAAGCTTAGTATTTATATTACAAACATAATAATTATTAGAAAATAATATATGAAACTATCAATACTTAGACTCTTTTACTTATTAAGTGCTCTGATGAATTTTGCATATTGCAGCAGCGTCACACAAAATAAAGAGTACGTGTACTTTCCCAGCGATTTAGTTTTGTACAATGAATCCGGATCTATGTGCATTAATTTTTATGATTCT
>CAMDPB010000127.1 GCA_945903885.1 Candidatus Finniella inopinata | reverse complement strand
CAGTTTTCAGAATTCAAACCAAAGCTGGCAAGTGTGCTTATTGACCACTTAAGCCCTATTCGAAGTACTATGCATGAGCTGTTAGCAGATGAAGCAGCTTTACTGCAGCACTTAAAAAAAGGGGCTGATGCAGCAAATGCCATTGCATGCAAAAATATGCAAGAAATTCGTCAAGCTCTGAATATGGTTTAATCAATCCATAGACCGACTGATCTATTGACCCTTCCAGCTTTTTACGCAAGACTTTAATAAGTTAGTTTATTTATATATTGCGTAGTAAAAATGAGATTGAAAAAACAATTTATTATTCTGTTTCTATTAAGCACAAACATTATGGCTGACTCTCAACGTAATGGTCCCGACAGTGATACCCGACAGATTTACACTGGAGTAACTGGAAGAGACAAAGCATGGTATACATACTTAGGATCTGTAGGAGCTATAAAAGGAATATTAGATCGCTCAGGATTTCGGTACGATCTTTTTTTAGGATATGGAAAATATAAATACAGCGATTCAAATACCGCTAGTCACAACGGCATAATATCAAATTTCAATGTAGGAGCAGGATACGAAGCAGTAAGCGGGAATAATAGATTTTTCTTAAGTTTTGGTCCTTATTATAGAAATAATAAAGTTTCACCTGCTGATCCCGTAAATCATTCCACAGGTTCTAAGATTGGTTATTACCTTGCCTCCGATAGTAATCTTTGGATATCAAAAGAGCACACTTTTGAATTTAATATTTCTTATGGATCCATTGTTGATGAAATTTGGACTCGTATTAGACCTGGGTACACATTTGATCTTTCATGTACAAAAGTCGGTCCGGAATGCACGTTTGAAAAACAACGCAATTTTAAGGAATTACGTTTGGGTGGTTTCATAGCATTAGGACATTTTAGAAATATAGAAATTTGTTTTAATGCAGGTCATGCAGATTACAAATTCAAATCAAACACCATCTCTTCTCCAAGAAAAAAGGGATCATATGCAGGACTGAATTATTCCTATCGTTTTTAAAATATAAATAAATACCAGCGACTAAATTTTTATTTTTTAAATAAGCTTTGAGATATTTGATGGAAAAAACTTCAAGCAATCAAACATTCAGACATGCTTGCGCCATCAGCTTATTGTTAGTTTTACTAATATACGTTGCGTGGCGATTTACAATCATTAATGAAAAATACATTTTTCTATCTTATTTGTTTTTTTTCACATCACTCATCACTCTTATTAGTTCTTTTTTTATTATTGTGACCACATGGAATATCTCAACACTTCCTTTAGGGTCTTTTTTGTATTCTAAAAAAATCGATGTTCTGATTCCCACATACAAAGAACCAATTAATATTATTGCGAAAACACTGAAAGCTGCCGAAAAACTAGATTACCCATGCAAGATAATAGTTCTTGATGATGCAAACAGAAAAGATGTTGAAGATCTTACAAAAAAATTAGGCTTTAGGTACCTATGCAGAGGCCATAATACGCACGCAAAAGCTGGAAATTTAAATTTTGGATTAAGCCACTCAAAAGCAGAATATGTTGCTGTATTTGATGCTGACCATATTCCACAAAAACAAGCACTTACTCTGCTTATGCAATGCTTTACAAGTAATAACATTGCATTTGTGCAGTCACCACAAGACCACTTTAATACCGATGCCGTACAATTTTTAAATGCAGAAGATGAAAAAAAAATTTGGCATGACCAATCTGTATTTTATGATTTAAACTTGCCCGCAGCTAATAAATTTAATATTGCTTCATGTGTGGGTACTGGGGTTGTTTACAGAAGAAAAGCAATTAATGATATAGGCGGCATTCCTTGTTAAACACTAACTGAAGATACGCATACCTCACTAAAACTACACATGAATAATTGGAAAAGTATTTATCTGCGAACTCCAATTGCCTATGGTGTATCACCCTCTGATAATAGTGAATATTTCAAAACACGTCATAGGTGGGCGCAAGGAAATTTTCAGATGATAAAAAATGAAAAAATTTTCACGAGCAAAAAACTCAACACTTTATGTAAAATTTTTTATCTAAATTTTTTAATGCAACCGATTAATGAATTTCAATTATTGATATTGATTTTTTTGCCTATTTTATCTCTTTTTTTGGGGTGTCAGTCTTTCATTGTAACACCTCTAAACATTCTGATTTTGCTTGTGTGCCCTTTTATTTTTCATTTCTTACTGAAAGAAATTACTTATGGTTATGCACAGTTTTGGAAAAATGAAGTTCTTTCAATAATGCGGTTTCCCACTCATATTAAGGCAGCATTTGGTTTGTGTAAAATAGATATACCATGGCATTCATCAAATAAAAACATTAAAGGGAAAATCGATTGGGTTCTGCTAATACCACATTTATCTATTGTATTTTTTTGTGTGCTATCGGTTTTGTATGGCTTTATAAGACTGTACCCTGAGTTTAATACAGGGCCAATCATACATGCTTTTCAAACCTCTTTTATACAATCAGATAGTAATGCCACCGGATCACTTAAAAATTTCCTTAGTGCCCAGCTTGATAACGGCTATTCATTAGAACTTTTAATAATGTGTGGTTTTTGGTCATTTTTCAGTATTTTGAAGGTCACTTCGTATATCAGGCTTTTGCTTAAAAAAGTAAAAAACAGCACAGAGAATTTCCGATTTACAATCCATTTTCCAATTTTTTTTGATAATTGTTCAATTAATTACGAAATACTTACCAATAAAATATCAGAAGATACAATTACAATATCTACTAAAAAAATCAAGATAGAAAATCTTATTACTAATAAAATATATTCTTTAAAAATTCTTCTTCCAAGTGGATATTCAACAATAGAAACAAAATATTCTGGTGTTATTAATAATGAATATATTTTCAGCATTACACCTAAAAATAACAAATCCAACCTTGTTGATGCTTTGTATTCAGTTGCTTGGCATCGATATTTATACTTTGATCCCGAACCATTTCCTACGCCATCAATATTTTTTAAGCATCTACTGACTGAGCAGAAAAAACGTAAAAATTTAAGAGATGTAGAAAGTATCACATTTCAGAAAACATATAAAAAAAACTTGCAACATCTTGGCTTTATAGAAAAGTATGGCGAAATTTTGCGCATATTTTGTTTTTCTTCACTTTCTTATCATTCAGTAATTACAGTTAGGCACGCGAAAGATGCTAAAACACAAAAATATAAAATACTTAGCAAAAATGAAATAGATAAAATACTTCATTTAACAAAAAATCTGGATGGTACCGAATGCTATTATTATCAGCTTAGTTGTGTAGATTGATTCAGCAATAAATTCCCCCATTTCTATGGTTAGATACGTTATTTACTAAGTCACATAGCATTAATCGATAAGACTTGCCCCTTTATTTTGGCCAGCGTATCATGCTCTATCTCTTAGAAATTGGATCAAGAATTAAGTGGATCGCACTCAAGCAGCAAAAGAATTAGAACGTTTAGCAAAACTCATTACACATCACGATTACTGCTATTTCACATTAGCAAATCCCCAAATCAGTGATGAACAATACGATGCTCTAAGACGTCAAAACCAAGAGCTAGAAGCGCAATTCCCAGATCTAAGAAGGCTTGATAGCCCAAGTCATAGAATTGGTTCACCGGTTTCTTCTCAATTTGACAAGGTTAAGCACCGCAAACCACTTCTTTCCCTAGATAATGTGTTCAATGAAAAAGAATTTGCTGATTTTGGAAGAAAACTAAGACGTTTTCTAAAAATGCCTGAAGATGTTTCTATTCCAATGCTAGCTGAACCTAAAATCGATGGCCTATCAGCAAGCTTACATTATCAAGATGGTCAGTTTGTACTTGGTGCTACACGAGGTGATGGTCAAGAAGGTGAAAATATCACTGCAAATTTGCGCACAGTACGTGATTTGCCCTTAGGTCTTTTGGGAGAAAATATTCCAAAAAGCCTTGAAATTCGGGGCGAAGTTTACATGAAACTTGCTGATTTTGAAGAATTAAATGCAAAACGCCGACAACAAGACGAGCAAGCTTTTGCAAATCCGCGCAATGCTGCAGCTGGGTCATTGCGACAGCTTGATTCAACAGTAACAGCAGCGCGTCCTGTTCATTTTTTTGCATATTATGCACAAAGCCTTGAAGGAAATCTTGTCGAAACACAAGATGAGCTTTTACAAAAATTGCAGACGTGGGGATTTGTTGTTAATCCATCTCATAAATTATG
>CAMDPB010000126.1 GCA_945903885.1 Candidatus Finniella inopinata | reverse complement strand
AACGTGAACTTCTTTTTTTATGTGTTCTGTCGAATGGGTTGCATAAAGTGCTAAATCAACCAGAAGGCGTATTTGTTCTTCGGTTTCAACACGTGTGCTGCTTTTTGCTGGTTTACCATCTACCAGAATTTTTTTACTGCGCAGTAATTTTTCCAATGCACCTTGGGTAAGGCCTGGATATAGACGACGCAAAAACCGATCAAGGCGCGTAAGACCAGAGAATTGAGGAGGAACGAAATCAGAATCAGACATTTACTTTGCTTTCACCTGTACAAGGGTTTTCCAGTTAGTTGTGTATGCGGGGGTTTTGTGGTCACGCTTGTTCATCCATTCAATGCTTTCTCCGCATGATAAGGGACGAACAGTGCCAAGGCCAAAACGTTTATTTAAGGTATCCATAACCTTATCAATATCGGGTTTTTTAGCTGATTTTGGCGCTTCAAATAATGCATGCGCGCCTGGTTGAGTAGCATCACGCAGGTTAACAGCCATAATACCAATTTTATGATAGGCAACTGTTGGGTCAAAAAAACTTTCAATTGCTTGTTGAGCATGTTGAATAATAACTGCTGTATCGTTTGTTGGTTCAGGCAGCACTATGGTGCGTTGATGAAAAACAGGAGTTTCGCCTCGAAATGGGGAATTACGTCCATAAACAAAAAGAGTGGTGGTTTTTTGTGACGATTCACGTAACTTTGTACTTAGGCGAAATCCATAACGCGCGGCGGCTTGTTTTAGCACATCTTTATCTTTTACGTGTTCAAAAAAACTGCGAGTAATTTGAATTGATTTTTTAGCTTCTTGAATTAAAGTTAGGGGCATGCATGAATGGCCATTCAGTTCGCGTACAATGCGTTCTACAATGACATTATAATTTCTTCTGGCCCAGCTAGGGTCCGCCAACATCAGGTCATAAGCACTATAAATTCCTTGTTGTTTAAGGCTTTTACTTAAATTCGCACCGATGCCCCATATTTTGGAAACGGAAGTATTTTTTAACGTGTCATGATGCACTGGCGTACTATCAATGTAACAAGCAATACCAAGAGCTTTAGATTGAAGATTAGCAAGTTTTGCTAGAGTTTTTGTTGGTCCAAATCCAATTGATGTGGGAATACCAGTGCACTGCAAAACATGTTTACGTAATCGTTCACCTTCTTCAGCCCAATTGATGGATTTATCAAATTGTAAGAAAGCCTCATCAATTGAATACACTTCAACCTTTTCACATTGCTGCTGTAGGACATTCATCACCCTAAGACTCATATCGCCATACAATTCAAAATTGCATGATAGTACTTCTACATTATAGGTTTTTACTAAATGGCGGATTTCGAATAATGGAGCACCCATAGGGATTCCAAGCAGTTTTGCTTGATTTGAGCGCGCAATAGCGCATCCATCATTACTGGACAACACAATAACAGGTTTATGCTCTAGATCGGGCCTAAAAACCCGCTCGCATGAGACAAAAAAATTATTACAATCAATTAAAGCAAACATGGGCCGCACCTTGTGATCTTAACAAGAATATAAAACCATCCGAGCGTAGCGTCTATGGAAAAGGTTGCTAATCTTATTTTCTGATTTTTTTTCTTCTTTCAACATAAATCACATTTTGTTACAAAGAAAATTTTTATAACAACTTATTGTGTTGTTTTTTAGTTTTTCTTGTTAAAAACTTGATTTATTTTTGAGGTAATTAACCGAATATTAAATAAATGTTAACCGTATTTTCATAAAATAAAATTACAATGTAATTAAATAACTATTATTATTAAAATAATTTTATTGTTCACACGTAGTGAAATTAAATAACCTAGGACGGGTAAAAATATGAAGATTGTTTTTCTAATTCTATTTTATGCATTTTTTATACAATTACGTCTGGAGGCAGCTGAAGCGAAAGCTTTTATTTCTGAAGAAACAACAGAAAATTCGAAATTGCATCGTAGCCTAAACGATGTGTTAGCAGAATTAAAGCTAGAAATTATTGACGTTGAAAATAGAACAAATGCCCCTGTTACGTTAAAGGTATATGATTTTTATCACGAAACTTTTGACGAAGAAGACTTTGCTTCTGAGCTTGCAGTGTTGGCCATATTTGATCATCGCTATCAAGTCGTTAATACTATTGGGCGAGCGGGATCTGAAAAAAATTCACTATCGCAGGTATTCATTAAGCCATATCGCGATAAATCTGAAAAAACAGCAACTGTTTTGTTGAGTAACATGACCATTCTTCCTGGTGCTCGTGAAACAATTCGAGCAATAGAATCATCTTACATAGGCAGAGTTATTTGTGAAGCATCCGACAAATATATTTTCGATGCGACCTTCTCAGCAAGAAAAATTAAGTCCATTGAACGGCAAAATCTATTTGAGATGGCAACTTCAAATAGAATGATAGTGCCATTTTTAGAGTACCTATTAACTGTAGTATTTCCAGCCCATAAATCTACTTTTAAAGATCGTTGCTTTACCATAGAAAAATTCTATAGAAAACTTGATGAGGTTCATCGAGCAGGCTTGAAAGTGTTTGAAGATAGAGCAGAAATACCAGCGACTCTATTCGATCTTAAAATTCCACAAATAAGCCATACTCTTGTTACTAAAAGGCGTGAAGCAAGCTCTCCTTTTCTTAGTGAAAATCAAAAAAAATGGTTTATGAAATCAATCAATACTCTTCCAAATGCGTCAGGGTGGAAGCACATTCTGTGGGTAAGTGACGCCATCACCTCAATATCACCCGAAGATTTAGGAGACCTGAATGACAAAGTTGAGGTTAGGTCTATTTTTACGTCTGATCTTCCTGGTTTGTCTGATATTAGAAAATTAATTGAAATGGGTTTTGATCGCCATGCTTGTGCATTTTTACAGTATGCGGTACTTGCTGTGCATGGTGGGGTGATTAGAGGAATAAATACAGAAATTATTCAAGATATAACACCAATTTGCACAAATTTTTATTTTTGTGCTGGCCTTGAAGTTAATACTGCGCGGATGATTGACTCTAGCTTTTTAGCATCAACACCAGGCCACCCAATAACTATGAGAGCGCTTGAGTTAGCGATTTATCATACTCTAAGATCTCCAGAATATCTCTCCCGAAGCAAAATAAGTAAGTTATTGCGTGGAGGGGTGGACAAGCAATTAGCTTATTATCATATCAAATATGGTAACGGTGTCCTTAGTTTAGCCTTTCAGCAACACGGAATGGTTGAACGAGACATGATTTTTGGTCCCAACGTTTTTTCTCCATCAAGAAGCACTCCTGAAATTACATCCTTCGATGACCCACGACTTAGCCTAGCATCTGAAACTTATGCAATCAATTATGCAGAAGACTTATAGAGCAGATGATGAAACAGATTTCGTTATTGTTTTTATCAATGATCTTACCTCAAACCCAACTTCAACATTGGCAAGAAAAGGTGTGAAATTATGAGAAAATT
This sequence comes from Candidatus Finniella inopinata, assembly GCA_945903885.1. Lineage (GTDB taxonomy): Bacteria > Pseudomonadota > Alphaproteobacteria > Paracaedibacterales > CAITNM01 > CAITNM01. Next base: position 786 of record CAMDPB010000126.1, on the reverse strand, counting down.
TTTGTTTATATTCTTAACGATAGGGTATGCATTTTCATCAATGCTTGACTCAACAAACGTTAATACAGACTTTGATGAAAGAGGGCTTCCTATTTTTAAAAATTCTAGTCATAGATTAAATTGGTGTCTTGAACGATTAAAGCCTTCAAAATTTATAATATCTAATAACAGTACTACTAATGCTCAATTGAGTTACGCTATTAAACAAAAAGGACGAGATTGCGATTTTCTAAAAACGATAACGCCTTTTGAACATTGCAGCTTTAGAGAATGCCTAGGATTGGATGAAAATGCTGGGTTGGTTTTTTCTGAGAGTTCGTCTCGAAAGCTGAGAATTGCTTCCCAGACAGCATCTTATTTTTCGGTGTTCCAGACAGCAGATATTATCATAGAAGCTGGAAAAAGCTTTGAGTTTGATATATCTTTTGGTTGGCTAAGAGAAGCAAGATTAACTCAGAATTATAGAATTGATTTTGAAGGTAACGTAGTTCGTATAAATATAATTGACACGCAAGATGAAATCTCACAATCGCCAACTGAATTTCTTTCCAAACTCTATTGCCAAGAATATTTAGATGGTGGGAAGAAAGTCTTTAGAAATAAAATTGCTTATGAGTTTCATGATTGGGAATCATTCACAGTAAATGAACCATGGCTTGGAATACATAGAAAATTTTTATTAAAATTCTATGAAAGTAACGGGTTAACCCTAAGTGATGTTGTAAACAAGAGAAGAAGAGTCATTGAGCGTTCTCAAAATATTTTGAGTGAAGCTTTATCTCCTGG
>CAMDPB010000125.1 GCA_945903885.1 Candidatus Finniella inopinata | reverse complement strand
CTTTTTCAGGACTACGTTCAGTTTTAGCACCTAGTGCTTCTCCTATAAGTTGAGCTCCAAGACAAAAGCCTCGGATCCTTTTGTTTTGCTGGATAGATTCTTTGATGAGGTTGATTTCATCAATAAGATAAGGAGCTTCGTCCAAATTTAGAGGGCTTTGAGGCCCCCCCATAACAATAAGAAAATCAAATTTGCTTGCGTTAGGTAATTTATCGCCCTTATACGGCCTACTAATTTGGAAAGTGTATCCTTTGTCATAAGCCCACGTTTCAATCACTCCTGGTGTTTCAAAATCGGCATGTATTACGCATAAAATATTCATATTATTTATCCTTTTTATTTTAATTTCTTTGTAAACCATAAGACTAAATCATCATCAACCAATGCATTGACGCCAGGTGCAACAGGTTTGTAATTATAAGTGATACCATGTCCATCAGGAATATATCCATTTTTTACATAGATTCTTTGAGCGCTACCATAACCCGCATACAAGCCAACACCAATGCCAACAATAGGGCTTTTTTCGAAGGCTGCATTTTCAGCAGTTTTGAGTAATGCTGAACCAATTCCCAGTTTTTGATAAGGTGGCAGTACATTAAGATCCATAATTTCTGGGATATTTTGACATAGAAATGGTTCGTAGTCTGATTGCCATTTCAAAGTAACGTATCCTGCGAAATGATCATTATAATAACCAACCCAAATAATTCGTTGTAAGGCTTGTTGTTGGTCAAGGTATGTTTCAAAAATTGATATAGGTTTTGGCCAATTATGTTGAGCAAATTGTGAGACGATAATGTCGATATCATTTTTTTCAAGAGATCTAATGCTAATCATAATTATCCCTTTACTCGTACCAAATATTTATCACAAGCAATTTGATTACTTTCTTTAATTAGCCCCTCAAGCATTTCAAATGAGCAATCTGAAGGATTCAAAATTGACACCCAAGCCATCCAGCCATAAACAGGGTGAGGGGTTAGCGTGTCTAATTTTTGAAAATCATATGGACCTTCAATTGAATGACCTTTCGCAGGGCGCTTTGGCAATGTTGAAAAATGCTGCAAAAATGTTTTTTTGGAAATCCCAAAATTTATTCTGAAAATGTTCTCTCTATCTAGGTTAGACGCTTTGTCGTTGTCTCCGTCTTTTTCTTTTAAAGTTAAAAAATAGACGCCTCTTTTTAACAAGTTATTGGGGTTGTAAAAGAAGCTTTTCTCACCCCATGCATTTACCACATTAAGTCCGGGGAAATTAGCGATAACAAAATCTGCAATATCGTTGGCGGTCATTATGGTGCCTTTAGTTCCATAACGGCAGTCTTAATTCTGTCACACGCTTTTGCTAAATTTTCCAAACTTGTTGAATAGGAAATGCGAAAATATGGGGATAGACCAAATGCATCGCCAGAAACGGTTGCAAGGCTATGGTCTTCTAATAAATAGGTGCAGAAATCATTATCATTTTGAATGGTTTTACCGCATCGTGTCACTTTTCCAATAACGCCATTACACCCTATATATAAATAGAACGCACCGTGGGGTTTAATAAGCTGTAACTCTGGAATGTTGGACAATGCTTCCAACACATAGTCGCGTCTTTTTGCAAAACTGATTCGCCATTCATCCAAAAAATCATGAGGACCATTAATGGCGGCAACTGCTGCGGCTTGCGAAATAGAGCATGGGTTAGATGTTATTTGTGATTGTAAATCAATCATGGCTTGAATTAAATGTTTGGGGCCAGCTCCATACCCAATGCGCCACCCGGTCATTGAATACGCTTTTGAAACACCATTTACTACTAAAGTGCGGTGATATAAATCAGGGGTAACGTTTAAAATATTTGAAAAATCTGAGCCATCGTACAGAAGGTACTCATAAATATCGTCTGTTAAAATATTCACGTGAGGGTACGCAAGCAGGACTTCCGCTAAGGCCAAAAGCTCATCTTTCGTGTAAACGCATCCTGTTGGATTTGACGGAGAGTTTAAAATCAACCATTTTGTTTTTGGTGTAATGCTGGCTGCTAACTGGCTTGGCTGAAGTTTAAATTCATTTTCAATTGGGCAATTAATAAAAACGGGAATGCCTTCAAATAAGCTAACAATGTCAGGGTACGAAACCCAATAAGGGGCCGGAATGATAACCTCATCACCCGCATTGATGCTAGCCATAAACGCATTAAAAATGACTTGCTTACCGCCGGTGCTTACAATGATTTGATCGCTTTCATAAGTAAAACCATTATCACGCTTTAGCTTTGTTATAATTGCTTGTTTCAAAAGTGCTGTGCCACCAACCGGGGTGTATTTTGTTTGGCCATTATTCATGGCTTGTAGGGCGGCGTCTTTAATCCATTGAGGGGTATCGTAGTCAGGTTCACCTGCACTTAAGCTGATCACATCTTTACCTTGTTCTTTTAGTGCAATGGCTTTTGCGGTCATGGAAAGTGTAGGGGAGGGTTTTGTCCAATTCATGCGCTGTGCTAGACTGGTAATACGGCTAAAAATTTAAAAATCTGGCTAATTTAACCATAAATCACTTAAAGGGCATATGGCACAAACGATTTTATTTACTGGCGGTACTGGGTTTATTGGCTCACACTTGGCGAATTTTTTATTTAATAGGGGCTGTGAAATTATTTTTTACACAAAAAATCCTCGGTTGACACCACGTTCTTATAGAACAATTTCTACCTTGAAAGAAATTGAAAATTTACCGCCTTTAGACGTAGTTATTAATCTTGCAGGCGCACCCATTGCTGCAAAAAACTGGACGCCTGAATATAAACAAGTGCTATATGATAGCCGTGTTGCGACGACACTTGATTTGATAGCCCATCTTAGGAAATTTATGCGTCTTCCCAAAACATTTATTAGTGCATCAGCTGTAGGGTATTATTTGGGGCAACAAGTTAAATGCTATGAAGACACCCCTGTTCCAGAAGTAGAAAATTTTTCAAACCGCTTATGTACAGCTTGGGAAGATTCAGCAAAATCATTATTAGCTGATGATGTGCGCCTCTGTTTTATGCGATTAGGCGTCGTGCTAGGGCCAAAAGGTGGTTTTTTAAAAAAAATAGAAAATATATTTCGATTAGGTATGGGAACTATTTTGGGCAATGGCACTCAAGTGATGTCATGGGTGCACTTGGAAGATTGCATCAACACCTTTTGGCATGTGATGCAAAATGAAGAACTCAACGGACCCTTTAATGTTGTTGCGCCTAAAATTTGCACAAATGCTGAATTTTCAAAAATACTCGCCATGCAATTTGGCAAAAAGCCATTAATGCACATACCAGATTGGGTTATTAAGATGCTATTCGGGGAAAAAGGAAAAGAATTAATGCTGCAAGGCGTTTACGTGGTGCCTAACCGATTGCAGCAAAGTGGCTTTTTCTTTAAGTACGCTGATATTGGTAGTGCTTTGCAAAGCTTTTATTCTTAAATTACCTGTATGACAAAAAAATTATCCCCTGAAGAACAAGCCCTTTGGGATGCGTTTGTAAGAAATATTCGACCTATGAAACATGATACAGTGATTGCAAAAGCACCTAGTATTGCGAAAATTCCTGAAAGACCACTTTTGCCAACACCTGGTATTAGCCGCACACAAAAGGTTGAAGCACTTCACGCAAATGATTTGAGAAATGTTCGCCCAGAAGCGCAGCTTGATCTACATGGCTTTACTCAAGTGGCAGGCGAAATGGCTTTGCGCGAGTTTTTAAAAAATGCTTTGTACAGGAATTTGCGTTGGGTGCGGATTATTACCGGAAAAGGGTCTCCCAATAACCCTAGTGTTCTTCGTGAACAAACGCCAAAGTGGCTTCAATCAATGCCTGAATTTGTAACGGGTTATGCCTATGCAAAACCAGATGATGGTGGCAGTGGTGCATTTTATGTGAAAATTCGCCGTAAGGTTCGAATCTAATTTTTGAAAATATCTAAACGTTGATCGTATTCGTGGGTTCTTATATCTAACAACCCAAGCACTGAATGAAAAAAGTTATCATGAGAATATTTTCCTGTTTCAGCTTTAACCCTTAAGCTGTTTACATCAACACCAAATTCTTGGCTGAAACTATCGGAGAGCCACATAATCCATGGAATATGAGTTTGCTCTTTAGGGGCAATTAGGTATGGCGTGCCATGAAGATAAATTCCATATTCTCCTAGTGATTCCCCATGGTCAGAAATATAGATCATTGCGGTATTCAGTTGAGTATTATTTTCAAGTGTTTCGATGATTTTTGTTAAAATGTAATCGGTATATAAAATGGTGTTGTCGTAGGTGTT
>CAMDPB010000124.1 GCA_945903885.1 Candidatus Finniella inopinata | reverse complement strand
AAGAAACAGAATTAAAAAAAAGTAAAACATAGTAAACTTTCCTCAATACTCCATTTCACATTTTAACAATAAATTATTAATTAATTATTAATTAATAATTTATTTTGTTTATTTTTTTTTGGTTTTTTTATATTTTTCCTCTCATTCTTTAGAAAAACAAATATATAGCGTCTTAATTTTCATCGGAACACGAATCCGTTTATTTGTTTCTGGGCTCCGCCAACCTTGCATCAAATACTTTGCCCCTTTAACATATGTCAAAACCTTCAAGAATTTAAATTATGCATGTTTTGTTAGTTGGTTATGGCGCCATGGGTGGGGCCCTGCTAAAAGGCTGGGAAACATTTTGCAAAGTCACGATTGTTGATCCATTTAAACAAGGTTGCGCAAAATCAATTGATGAACTACCCGCAAGTTATTACCCAAATGTCATTGTCATTGCCGTAAAACCACAAATGCTTGAACAAGTTATGCCAGCTTACACAAAGTTTCAAAATGCCCTATTCATTTCCATTGCAGCAGGTATGCCAAGCAAACACTACGCACAGTGGCTAGGGGAAAAAGTACGCCTAAGCCGGGTCATGCCTAACTTACCTGTTATTGTATCCCAAGGAGCCAGCGCCTATGTGCTAAATGAAAACTGCACAAGTAATGATGATACAATTGTCAGCACCTTATTTGAAAAAGTGGGCATCGTTGAAAAATTGGCAAACGAAAATCTGTTTGATGCCGTAACCGCTCTTTCTGGGTCAGGCCCTGCTTATGTGTATTATTTATGTGAATGTTTAGAACAAGCAGCCATTGAATTAGGACTAGAACAAGGATTTGCAAAGCAGTTTGCTAGACAAACAATTATAGGTGCCGCAGCAACGTTAAAAGAGTTGCCAATATCCGCTGAAGAATTGCGCGCAAATGTTACAAGCAAAGGCGGCACAACCGAAGCAGCACTTGGGGTATTAATGGATAACAACCACTTACAAACTCTGTTTTTAACCACTTTAAAAGCAGCTCACAGGCGAGCTCAAGAATTAGCAAAACTTCCATGAAATGTATTCGATATATTTTAATCCTTATGGTTATCCCTTTCTTGCATGCTGAAACAATTGTATGCAGTTTTTCAATTTTAGAAAATTTATGCACTCAGTTGTGCCAAGGAATTGATAGCATTCATGTTCACACAATTGTACCAAAGTCGGTTGACCCACACATGTATCAACCAAAGCCAAGTGATTCAAAAACCCTGGCTAAGGCCGATTTGGTAATTACCAATGGACTAAACTTAGAAGGGTGGATTACTAATCTAATTGATGGCTCTGGCTATAAGGGAAAAGTCATTATTGCTAGCGAAAATATATCAGCTCGCTACCTTGGAAAATTGCCAGACCCACACGTTTGGCATAGCCCTGAATTGATTAATTTAATGATTAATAACATCACAAACGCATTAAAAGAAGCTTTTCCCAGCCACACATCAACATTTGAAAAAAACGCAATCAGCCTAAAAGCCACATTCAATGAATTGCAAACCAATGTTGCTGAGCTTTTTGCAAAAATTCCACAAAGCAAACGGGTAATGCTCACCACTCATGATGCTTTTTCATATTTTGCCCAATGCTATAATATTGCGGTTTTAAGCCCTCAAGGCGTTAGCACTAGCGATGACCCATCCGCAGCAGATATGAAAAACTTAATAGGTCAAATTCGCTCCTTGCAAATTTCTGCCATCTTTTTAGAAAACCTATCAAACCCCAAAATTCTTAAAGCCATAGCTAATGAAACAGGAAAAAGAGTAAGCGGCGTTTTGTATGCCGACACCCTAAAAGACGACTTAAACTTGCAAGACACCCTGTGGTACAATGCCACAGCTATAGCAGAGGCGATGAATGCTTGATATTAATGCCATTTGGGAAAAAGCGGCACAGCCTTCACCCGAACTTACATTTGAAGAAATTCAAGTACTAATTAATGATCGCCTTTGGGCAGTGACCCACCAGCTTTCAACAGTTAGCCTAAATAGCACAAACGAAACCTTGTTTGACCTAATGATGCTGGTTTTTGATAGCCTAACAGAAAAACGAGTGTGTGTTTTGAACATTTGGAACACTATTACCCTAGACCCAAAATGCATTTGCGAAGGGCAGTCACAAATTATTGGCGCTATCGATGGTTGGCATCAAACCCTAAACTTGCACTGGAACACCGCGCGCTATGTGCAGAATTTACTATTTTTATGCGCCTTAATGTATGCAGCAGCTGTTTGGAAAGACGACACCAGCGCCGATAATTCTAAAGTCATGGCTAAAATTGACGAGCTGATCGGCTGGTTAAACGCCAGCAAATCAGCCCCGTTCGATTTACTTGAAAAAGTAAAAAGCATGGTTATGGGCTAGATATTAAGAATAACCACAAATAGCGTAAAATTTATCAATTTTAAGGAAAGTTTTATATTTTTTAACGAAGAAAAACACTTTCTTAGCAGTTACCTTTTCATCAAAAGCAAATTAAAGGCGGGGAGTTTTCATGAAACTCAAAAAAAGAGAAGCGAATATATTCACAAAATTGCGTTCGTTATTACGTTTTGGATGTGCAGCACTGGCTTTTTCGACAGAATTATCAGCCATGCGTTTTGGATCTTCAATATTACTTTTTTTAGAAACTTCAGCATATTCTCTAACACATAGAAGGATGACGACTATGAGTGCAGGTTTATCAAACCTTGATTATCCAATACAAAACCAAGATGCCCCCAAAATTTTACGATTTGGCAATTCGAAATTATACGAAAAATCACTACCTTTTAATCTCCCTGAAGAAATGCCTTTAGTGCATGAGGTGTTAGAACAGATGAGGCAAGCAACAAAGGGTATGGGTAATGTGGGCCTTGCTGCACCGCAAATCGGCATACTAAGACAGCTTGTAATGCTTGAAATTCCAGCAACACACACGCGGTATAAAACAGATGGTATTGCACAACCTATGCGAATTATGATTAATCCCGTATGGAAAGCCTTAAGCAATGATAAGAACGTTGAGTGGGAGGGGTGCCTATCCGTTCCTGGAATGATGGGTATGGTGCAGCGGCATACGCACATTGAATACTCCTACTTTGACCTTGGGGGAAACCTGCAATCAGTTCAAGCCTATAACTTTCATGCACGCGCTGTGCAGCATGAGATAGACCATCTAAATGGTGTACTTTTTCCCTTACTGGTAGAAAACAGGTGTACCTTAGGCTTCACAGAAGAAATTATGCACTCTTCTGAATTTAAGAAAAGCAGGGGGCTAGTATGATAGAGAGCGAAAAATCACGTTCCATGAAGACCTGAAAGTACAAAAGATGATTTAACAATTATTTCTATGAATTAGTGGATTCTGAGGTAGAACTACCCCTGGAAATAACCCTTGATGTAGTTCTTTAATTAATTTTTCTCGCTCTGAATAAAAAGTGCCACTGCCCATACCAAATAACTCAAGTAATTCTTCTACAGAATTTTCACTCAGCGCTACTTGAAGAGAATCATTAGCTTTTGTGCGCTTCTGTTCGCAAGAGTCATCTGAATTATAACCAACAACAGATATAGGCCTTTTTTTGTTACTCTCATGCGAGTTTGCGCTTATTGCAGGCCTCGGCAATTGACTAGCACGATTGCCACCTTGAGATAGTCTACGGGAGAAAGTCCCCTCTCCCTCGTTTAGCAAGTCCCCAGGAGCAAAAACATTTACAATTGTAACAAGACTAAACATTGCTTTGCGTATTTTCATTATTAAAACTATCCTTTTCTAAAAATATTTAGATAAATTTTGCACTTATTTAAAAATTTTAGTCAACATGTTTTTGTTGATGTCAGCAGTTTTATGGTTTTTGGGCCATTGTTAAATCGTCAATACCTTTTTAGTTTAATAATATAAAATATCCACGTTAAGTCACGCCTTATAAGCTTGCACACAATATATAGAAAGCTAAGCAAACACCATGCATGGTGAAGCTATTGACGAAATTGAAGAGCTGATCGGTTGGCTAAACGCCAGCAAATCAGCCCCATTTGATTTACTTGAAAAAGTAAAAAGCATGATTATGGGATAGCACTCAAATAATTTTCCAAGCCCAAAACTTGAACTTTTTCGTGCATCTTGAATAAAGCCCGCCCCGGTATAATCACCGTAAGATCATCCAGTTGCAAGTCATTCAAAGCTATATGCATAGACTTAGTCATTTTGGGGGAATCGATGAATTTAAATTCAAACCCTTTTTTGGTACCGTCTTTTGTAATAAGTAAATCCAACTCGGCCCCACTTTGGGTTGCCCGAAAATAGCAATCCGCATTTTCTGCTTTTAAATAACGAATGAC
>CAMDPB010000123.1 GCA_945903885.1 Candidatus Finniella inopinata | reverse complement strand
TTCCATTGGAAAACTGCTCTGTTTGATAACGGTAACGAGCATAAGGCAATACAACTGGAGTTGTTTGTGGAGTATCTGTTTGAAAAGCTTGAGTTTTTATAGTGCCATACCCGCTATCTCCAAAATGCTCATAGTTAACGGTAGATGTTAGATTTTTTGTGCGACTAAACGTACTGGATTGTTTGTTTAACCTATACCTAGATAAATAGGTTGTATCACTTGCTCGATTTAAATCAACAGTCAAACGATTACGATCTGTCATATGCCAAAGCATTAAGCCCGAAACACTCCAACGACTTTTTTTTGGGATACTTGTGTACGAGTTCTTTTTTTTCTCATTGCGCCGCATTGTTGTGTAACTGCCACCAAACGACATCTCTCCATCTCTGAAGCGCCTGCGATATTCAGTTGCCAATAAGGGGTTTTGTTTAGCCATGAGCATGGGACTAATAGTAAGATCCTGATTTTTTGCTGTAAACAAATAGGGCAACGTCATAGAAAAACCAAGGTCTCGGCTCATGCCAAATGCAGGTGATAATAAACCATCTTTTTGCTTAACCGTAGGGTCAGGATGAGAAAAATACGGCATGTACAAAATTTTTACACCTTTAAAAACAAGGAATACTTGTCGATATTTTATAAGTTTTTCTGTTTGATCATGCTCAACGCTTTCTGCTTCAAGCTTCCAAGTCACAGAACCATCTGTACATTGCTTACACGGCGAATAATCAGCATCTAAGAAAACTGTTGAATTTCCCTCTTTTCTAGTTGCGGATTTTGCACTAAGTCTGGCTGCATCTTGCGTAAAGACCCGCATGCCTTCTAAAAATCCAGTGTTAAAGTGAGAATCTAATTCTAGGCGATCAGCAGTTAACACATCACCATTGGGCTCAGTCAATTCTACTGAACCATAGGCAGTAATTTTATCACTTAAACGATTATAATGCAGAGAGTCACAATTTAAGCGCCTTTGAGTACCATCAGCTAAATACTGCAGCACCGAAACATGTCCATTGAGCCATAAATCTTGGGTTTTTTGATTCCAAGTAGCATCATCACCTCGCAAATTCAAAGGCTGTGCTGCTGCCAAACACGAGCACAACACAAGAAATATTGTCAGCAATCTTAAAAACAAGAGCTTCTGTACTTTTTTTATTGTTATAGTGCCAAGTTTTTTAACCATTGCCTATGGCCTTTTCAAGCATTCTTTGCGATTCATCCAATTTTCCCTATACTAAACCATAAGAATTTAATAAAAGTTTATCATATGCGCAGTGTATTAGTAACCGGGGGCAATCGAGGCATAGGAGCAGCAATTTGTATATGTTTAAAAAAACTCGGATACAACGTTATCGGCTCTTATAATTCTAACCATGAACAAGCTGCTGCCTTTTCGAAAGAACACGCCATACCCTTTTATAGTTTTGATTTAGCAAATCCTGATATTACTGATCAAAAAATCCAAGAAATTCTTAATAATCATGGAAATATTGATTGCTTAGTACATAATGCTGGCATAACCAGTGATGGATTCTTTCACAAAATGACATTAGACCGTTGGCAAAAGGTTTTGCAAACCAACCTTTTATCTTGTTTTCAAGTTACTCATCCGTTGATTCAAGGTATGAGAGAGCGTAACTTCGGAAGGTTAGTGTACGTTACTTCGGTAAATGCTCTAAAAGGACAAATTGGTCAAACGAACTATTGCGCTGCAAAAGCAGGATTAATAGGTTTTGTTAAGGCTCTCGCTTTGGAGAACGCAAATAAAAACATTACAGTAAATGCCATTGCTCCAGGGTACACGGAAACAGAAATGGTTTCTGCAATGAATGAATCTATTCTAACGCAAATTATTGAATTAATTCCAGCAAAACGTCTAGGAAAACCTGAAGAAATTGCTGAAAGTGTAGCTTTTCTTTTAAGTGATAAAGCAAGCTACATAACAGGTACAACTTTGCATATTAATGGTGGTATGTATTAGCATTCGTAATGCCAACGATAAGAGGTTCATAGATATTGCTCACACCAGAATGTGCAAAAATCTGTCCTGTCTTTATGTCAAAAAACCATAAGTAAACGATCAGCTCTTTGTTAATGACTTTTTCTTTAATCCATGGAAAAGTCATGCAATTTAGATACGGTTTTTTAAGTGCTAATACTGCAGAATTAACGCTGGATCAACACGAGGATCACAGCAGACAATAACCATCATTTCTGGTTTTTGCCCATATTTTGAAAGCTATTGCATGACAGACGTATCACAATGGGCGTGCTTATCCCTGAGTGATTTATGTCCCTTAAGAATTTTATTTAAGCTTTTTTAAATAGTTAAGCCTCTTTCTTCGCATCAACCTTTTGCGGTGGAAGTTGTACTCGAACATGCAATTCTTTTAAACGATCATTCTCAATAAGCGATGGAGCTTGCATCAGTAAATCTTGCCCTTGTTGGTTAAGCGGGAAAGCAATGATTTCGCGAATATTAGGCTCATCTGCCAATAACATTACAATGCGATCAACACCTGGCGCACAACCACCATGCGGTGGCGCTCCAAATTTAAATGCATTTAGCAATCCACCAAAACGGTCTTCAACATCTTGCTTTGCATAACCTGCAATTTCAAACGCTCTGTACATAACTTCTGGTAAGTGGTTACGAATCGCCCCACTGCATAGTTCAATACCATTACAAACAATATCATATTGAAAAGCTTTAATATCTAGCGGATTCATTGTATTTAATGATTCCAACCCACCCTGAGGCATTGAAAATGGGTTATGGGAGAAATCAATTTTTCCTGTTTCTTCGTCTTGTTCGTACATTGGAAAATCAACAATCCAGCAGAATTTGAAACAATCTTTTTCAATAATGTCCAAATCTTGAGCTATTTTTGTACGTGCAAAACCTGCATTTTTAGCAGCTTTCATAGCTTTCATATCACAGATGAAAAACACAGACGAACCAACACCTACACCGCAAATTTTTTGTAGTGTATTTAACTGATCATCATTTAAAAATTTTGCAATCGGGCCTTTTGCTCCATCAGCCGCAAAGCTAATATATCCAAGCCCTGGCATGCCAGATTCTTGTGCCCATGAATTTAATTTATCAAAGAAACTTCTTGGCTGTCCTTCTGTGTTTGGCACACCAATACCGCGCACAACACCACCACCAGCCACTACTTTTGCAAATACTGAAAAACCTGAATCTTTAAAAATTTCAGAAACATCAGCAATTAATAATGGGTTACGAAGGTCTGGTTTGTCACTTCCATATTTCAACATTGAATCATCAAATTTAATACGTGGATAAGGGTGACCACTTACTGACTTACCATTAGCAAATTCTTCGAACACTCCTGTTAAAACAGGTTCAATCGCTTTAAATACATCATCTTGCGTCACAAATGACATCTCAATATCTAATTGATAGAATTCACCTGGTGAACGATCAGCGCGCGCATCTTCATCACGAAAACATGGTGCAATTTGAAAATATCTGTCAAAACCTGCAACCATGAGCAATTGCTTGAATTGCTGAGGCGCTTGTGGCAATGCATAAAATTGTCCGGGGTGCATACGACTTGGCACCAAAAAGTCACGCGCCCCTTCAGGAGATGACGACGTTAAAATAGGCGTTTGGTATTCCAAAAAGTCCTGCGCCACCATGCGGTTACGAATTGACTGAATAACCTTTGAACGCAGTACAATGTTTTGGTGCAGTTTTTCACGGCGCAAATCTAAAAATCTGTATGTTAACCGCGTTTCTTCAGGAAAATCTGTTTCCGCGTTTACTTGTAATGGCAACATTTCAGAAACTGATTGAACAGTTGCTTTTTCAATTACCAGCTCAACATATCCTGTTGGCATTTTATCGTTAATAACTTCATCACTGCGCTTTACAACCTTGCCATCAAAAGTAACAACAGTTTCATTCTTCAAACCTTCAACAATTGCAAAGGCTGCAGAATCACTTTGAAGCACACACTGCGTAATTCCATAATGGTCACGCAAATCAATGAATACCAAATTTCCATGGTCACGCTTACGGTGAACCCACCCAGAAATGCGGGCCTGTTGCCCTACATTAGTTTCACGTAATTCCCCACAGGTGTGAGAACGATAAATACTTGATAAAGAAGACTGCGCCATAGATTACAAATTTTTATTGATTCATTTTATTTATAGCCAATTTTCAACGCTTTAGGTAGTAGCCTATCATTAAACTTATCGACGCAGGCAAAATCTCTCGTAATCATTATAAATTTTGTAACACCAGAATACTCCAGTCCCTAAAATCCCTACACCACCAATAGCAAAAAGTGCGCTTGCTGTATCTAGATCCTGGCATGCTTCATATGGGCCGTAACATTCTGTGTATCGTTCTGTTTTACA